>CBFHAF010000624.1:0-3354 GCA_965653435.1 uncultured Chitinophaga sp. | reverse complement strand
GTACGAGCAGTCCAAAAGCGTGGTGCAGTTTCCGAAAGACCAGCCCGTTCCTTACGGCGTTTTCGGGGAATTGGCGAAGTTCAAAGCAAATGGGAATGACGCGGCCGCAGCCGCGAAGAAAAAAAAATGATCCCCGCCCTGAGCCGGTTCTGCCGGCTTTTTAAACATAAAAAAATCGCTCCTTTCTTTAAAGGGAGCGATTTTCTATTCCGCGGGAAAATTCCATTATCAGGCTTCCACGTGTTTCTTGAAGTTGTTCAGGATAGCCTGCCAGCCATCACGCTGCATTTCAACGGGATTGGCGTCTTCCGCGTCGAAGGTGGAAACGATCTTTGTTTCGTTGCCCTGGGGCGTGAATACGACTTTCACCTGCCGGCCGTCGCCCATGATGTATTCGATCAGTTCGTTCTTCACCACCTGGGTGTATTCGCCGCCAAAGTCGAAGCCGAAGCTCCCGTCTTTCGCTTCCATGCGGGTGGTGAACTTGCCGCCCTGGCGCAGGTCGTTCTCCGCGCGGGGCGCATGCCATTCGTCTGATGCAAAGGCCCATTGGGTGATGTGCTCGGGCTCGCTCCAGTATTTCCATACTTTGTCTACCGGTGCATTTACATTGGCTTCAATAGTTACAGCTGTTTTGTTTGAGGCTTCCATATACTTGTGTTTTTTGTTTTTAAAGATTAATGTTTGATTTGATATTGCAAACATACAACGGCCATGTGGAACCTTGCGTGTGTGATTACGACATAAAACAGGCGTAATACGACAAGCGGTAAAATTCCCCCGTTTCACACCTGCACGCCCTTTACCAGCAGCATTTTCCGTACGCTTTTTTCCTTCAGGTGCAGGAACTGCTCCCGGCCAGGGTCGGTTTTAAACCGCTCGAAATCCGCTTCGTTCGCAAAGCCCACCAGGTGTATCTCGTAAGGCATATCCAGCTCCCCTCCCACAATGCTGCCTTCTTCGGGCCGCACCCGCAGCAGCAGCCTGCCGTTGTATTTGCCGATCAGCGGCAGGGCGGCCGATTCAAACTCTTCGAAAGCTTTTTCCATGCCGGGATGGAGGTAAATGAGCTGCGTGATATAGAACATGATGCAAAGTTTCAGTCTCCGTAATTTAAAAAATACCGCATTATTTTTATCCATCCTGTCCAATTTATTCCTGCCCGCGCATTATTGGAATGTAAATCATACATTCATTTCACTATTTAAAACAGACATTCAATGAAAGAGTTTGCATTATTATTCCGCCAGCCGAGCTACGATTACAGCAATGCATCGCCCAAAGAAATGGAAGCGCTCACCAATAAATGGAAAGCATGGGCAGGCGGCCTCGCATCACAGGGCAGGCTGGCCAGCAGCGGCCCTCGCCTGGCCCTGGAAGGCAAAGTATTAAGGGCTGGCGGCGTGGTAACGGACGGGCCTTTTGTAGAGATCCGCGAGCGCCTGGGCAGCTTTATTGTTGTGAAGGCCGAAAACCTCGAAGACGCCACCACCCTGGCACATGGCTGCCCCGCGCTGGAGCAGGGCGGCAGCGTGGAGATCCGCCAGATCGTAGGCTAGAACGCACATTTTTAATTTTAATACAGGGCCGGCCCCGTGGCCGGCCCTTCACCAGTCCATATGGAAAAAGAAGCATCGTTAAAGCGCCTGTTCCAGGAAGAATTTTCCAGGATGGTAGCTGTGATCAGCAAACTGTTCGGCCTGGAACATATCGAAACTGCCGAGGATATCGTCAGCGAAACCTTCCTGACGGCAGCTGAAACCTGGGGCGTGAAGGGCCTGCCCGCTAATCCCACCGCCTGGCTGTACGCGGTGGCCAAGCAGAAAACGCTGTATCACTTCAGGAGGAACAGGATCTTCCGCGAAAAAGTATTGCCCGCCATATCAGGCCTGGAAAAAGAACAAGTAGAAGAAGACCTCGATTTTTCCATGCAGCATATCAAAGACAGCCAGCTGCAAATGCTTTTTGCCGTATGCAATCCCGCTATTGCCAGCGAAGCCCAGATAGGCCTGGCTTTACGCATACTCTGCGGCTTCGGGATAGACGAGATCGCGGAAGCATTCCTGAGCAACAAGGAAACCATCAATAAACGGCTCTTCAGGGCCAAAGAAAAGCTGCGCACGGAGAACATCACCATGGAACTGCCGCCCGGGCACGAGATCGCCGGCCGGTTGGATAATGTGCTGCACGTCATCTACCTTCTTTTCAGCGAAGGATATTATTCGCAGACGCAGGACGGCATACTGCGGAAAGACCTTTGTTTTGAAGCCCTCCGCCTTGGCCTCACGCTCACGGAGTACCCGCTTGCCAACCTCCCGAAAACCAATGCCCTCATTGCTTTGATGTGCTTCCACGCCTCCCGCTTCGATGCGCGCACCGGCGAAGGCCACCCCGTGCTGTACGACCAGCAGGACGAAGCCCTCTGGGACAGGGCCCTCATCGCCCAAGGCACGCATTTCCTGCAGCTGTCTGCCGAGGGCGCCGAGATAAGCGCCTATCACCTCGAAGCCCGTATCGCTTACTGGCATTGCATAAAAGAAGACAGCCGGGAAAAATGGGAAGACATCCTTTCCCTTTACGACCAGCTGCTGCTGGTGAACTACTCTCCCGGCGCAGCGCTTAACCGCGTTTTTGCATACTACAAAGTGCATGGCAATGAAAATGCATTGGCCGAAGCTGAGGCCCTCAACATGGAAAACGATCACTTCTATTGGCTGCTGCTGGGAGAACTATATACCGGGCTCGACAATGAAAAAGCAAAGCGGCATTTCCGGAGAGCCGCGGAACTGGCGAAAACGCAGACCGAAAAAAACATCATCCGGGAAAAAGCCGGCAAGCTCCCCTGATCCGCCCCGGGCAGGAGAATTTCGCCTATAATTGAGTATCATTGCAGGTATGTTCAGATCACTCATTCTTGTTTTGCTGATCCTTCCCGGTTCCCTGCGGGCCCAGGAAAAGAAAAGCCCCAGGAGCTACGGCATCGCCATCGGCGTGATGCAACCCGGGCAGTTGAACAGCATCACCGATGTGGCCGGCGTGAAAGTGGGCCATACCACCCTTATCAAAGGCGATTCAGTGCGTACCGGCGTAACAGCGGTGCTGGCACACGGCGGCAGCATCTTCCAGCAGAAGGCGCCCGCGGCGGTGTATGCGGGCAACGGTTTCGGCAAGCTGGCGGGCAACACGCAGGTGAATGAGCTGGGCAACCTCGAAACGCCCATCGTGCTCACCAATACCCTCAGCGTGCCCGCCGCTATGGACGCTGTTATTGAATACACGCTCCGGGAAAAAGGCAATGAGAACGTGCGCTCCGTGAACGCGCGGGTAGGTGAAACGAACGACGGCTACCTCAAC
>CBFHAF010000623.1:0-3357 GCA_965653435.1 uncultured Chitinophaga sp. | reverse complement strand
CGTCGAACTCCAGCGTCAGCACATTGCCGACGCGGCCGATCTCGATGTCGGCGTTTGGAAGAAAAAATTGTTTGACCAGCGGTGGCTCATGAGCATCTTCGTTTGGGCGGTACTGTTGCCGCAGATCGCCAACCAGGCGGGCTGGTACGCCGCCGAAGTAGGCCGCCAGCCCTGGGTCGTATATGGCCTGCTCCGCACTTCCGATGCGCTGAGTAAAGACGTGAAAGCCAACCAGGTCATATTTTCGCTGGTGCTTTTTACTTTGGTGTATACCCTTCTTTTTATATTGTTCCTGTACCTGCTGAATAAAAAGATCCAGCATGGGCCGGCCATGACGCCCAATGAAGAAGAAGAAAGCGACGAATTCTCGAAACGTAATATCAAACAGCTCCAGGCTCCTGAACATTCCTGATAAAACGATCAAATTATGGAAACAATTCTCGGATTAGACCTCCCAACCCTGTGGTTCCTCGTGATAGGCGGGCTCATTACCGGCTATGGCGTGCTGGACGGGTTCGACCTCGGGGCCGGAAGCCTCCATCTTTTCTTTAACAAGGAAGAAAGCCGGCGCATCGCGCTCAATGCCATCGGGCCGGTGTGGGACGGGAATGAAGTTTGGCTGGTGATTGCCGGGGGAGCCTTGTTTGCAGGTTTCCCGCTGGTGTATGGCACCATCCTGTCTACTTTTTACATTCCTTTTATGCTGTTCCTCGTAGCGCTCATTTTCCGCGCTATTTCGATAGAATTCAGGAGTAAGGAGCCCATGGCCTGGTGGCGGAAGATGTGGGACATCAGCTATATGGCTTCCAGCACGCTCATCACGCTGCTCCTGGGGCTGGTGCTGGGCAACCTCATCCAGGGCATTCCCATCAACGCGAAGCATGAATTCACCGGCGACCTGCTCACTTTCTTCAATCCATACGCCATCCTCATCGCCTTCACCACCCTTTCGCTGTTCATGCTGCATGGATCAATCTACCTTGTAATGAAAACAGAGAACCGGCTCTATGTAAAACTGACTGTACTGGTGAACAACTGCAGTAAATTCTTCATCCTTTGCTTCATTCTCGCCAGCATGTCCACCCTTATCTACATCCCGCATATGACGGATGAATTCAAGCAGAACCCATGGCTGTTCGCCCTGCCGCTGCTGGCAGTGCTGACCGTGCTGAACATCAAAAGGAATATCGACGGCCGCAAATACTTCACCGCCTTCGTTTTTTCCAGCTGCATCACAGCCATACTGCTGATCCTTTTCGCCATCGGGCTATATCCCAACATCGTCATTTCCACTATGGACCCGGCTTACAGCATTAGCATCTACGACGCCGCATCGTCGCCCAAATCATTGAGGATCATGCTTTTGATGGCAGCGATCGGCACGCCGCTGGTACTTTCCTACACTATATTCGTTTTCTGGACCTTCAGGGGAAAAGTGAAGCTGAATGAAATGAGCTATTAGGGCCAACACCTTGATTAAGAAGCAAAAAGAAGCCCCGATAAGGAATTATCAGGGCTTTACCATTTAACCTAACTATATGCTGTAACAGCAACTAGTATTATAAAAATATCTTGATAGTTGTGTTTGTTACTATGTTTAGACGTCCTTATTAAATAAAACATGTGCGTTGAAACATGTTTTTTCTGCCGTCATACTATTTGACCATTTGAAAGGTCTTTGGTTTAAATACGTCAAAAAAATACCCGGGGGTTCCCGGACATCCGGGAAAATGTAAATTTGATGCATGAACCGTATAGACCGCCTGACTGCCATACTGATACAACTCCAGGGAAAAAAGATCGTCAAGGCCCAGGAAATAGCCGACCGTTACAACCTGAGCCTCCGCACGGTGTACCGTGATGTGAAAGCGCTCATGGAAGCCGGCGTGCCCATTGGTTCCGAAGCCGGTACGGGTTATTACATCGTGGACGGCTATCATTTGCCACCCGTTATGTTCAACCGTACGGAAGCAGCGGCGCTGCTCACCGGGGAAAAACTCATGGAAAAACACAGCGACCGGTCCAACCACCAGCAATTCAGCAATGCCATGCAAAAGATCAGGGCGGTGCTGCGCGGCAGCGACAAAGATTTTCTCGAATCGCTGGACGATAATATCGCCGTGCTTCGCAACCCGCGGGTGTCTACCGAAGACCAGTTCCCCAACCGCTTCCTCAGCGACATTCAGGATGGCGTGGCCCGGCAGCGTGTACTTTCCATGGAATATTATTCCTATCACAGCGATTCGGTCAGCCGCCGCGAAATTGAGCCTATCGGCATTTTTCACATGCACAACAGCTGGCACCTGATCGGGTATTGCCGCCTGCGCAACGATTACCGCGACTTCCGGGCAGACCGGATCAAGAACCTCCACCTGACGGACCAGCAGTTTGATAAGAGCAAACGCATGAGCCTGCAGCAGTACATCGCCCAGGAATTCAAGGCCGAGCACGAGCAGCCGGTGCTGATAAAAACGCGTATTTCACACGACATTACCCGTTACCTCCGCGAACAGAAATATTACTTCGGCCTCGTACATGAAATAAATGAAAAACAATACGTCGAAATGCATTTCATGTACCAGCAGCTGGATTATTTCGCCCGCTGGCTGCTGATGATGGGCAACGGCGCAACCGTTCTTGAGCCGGAGAGCCTGAAGGAGATCGTACGCAAACAGATCAAATCGCTGAGCGACCATTACAGCTGCTGACATAAGGCTGTCACCTCCCCAATCAATCTTTGCATAAACCGACGACTTATGCAAAAGACCGACCTCTCCAAAGAGCAAAAACAATATTACCGCGCCAAAGCAACCCCCGAACTGATCACAGTCGCCTCCGCCAACTACATTTCCGTTGAAGGTGCAGGAGATCCCCATGCCGGGAGGTTCAAAGCGAAGATCAAAGCGTTGTACGCCGCGGCGTACAACGTCAAAAAGATCAACAAGCTCCAGGGCATGGATTTTAAAATGCCTGCGCTGGAAGGCCTCTGGTGGACCGGAAGCGGCGAACCGGTGCTCGGCAGGCCCCGCGGGGAATGGCACTGGAAGCTGCAGATCCAGATGCCGCCATTTGTAGTCAGGAATGATTTCAAACAGGCGGTGGCCTTGGCAGGGAACAGGAATCCCGCGCACCTTAACGAACTGCAGTGGGAAACCCAGCCCGCCGCGCTGGCGGCGCAAATCCTGCACACAGGCCCTTACAGCGCCGAAACGGACACTATTCAAAAGCTGGATGAGTATATCCGCCAGCACAACCTGGAGGCAACAGGCCCGCATCATGAGGTCTATCTCAGCGACCCAACGAAAACAGCAGCGGAAAAGCTGAAAACGATCCTTAGGCTCGATGTGAAATCTTCAA
>CBFHAF010000622.1:0-3361 GCA_965653435.1 uncultured Chitinophaga sp. | reverse complement strand
TTATTTTTATATATTGGGAGGAATATATCCTTACCTATGTGCCCCTGCTTATCAGCACAATTGTTTTATGTACCGGGCCTGTTAGCTACACTGACGAGCGGCATCATATATATTCAAGCATCTTGAACAAACAAAACTATCACAATTAGCAAAGCCCGTCATTGCGGGGAACTGCGGGACCAAAGCGGGTAGGGCGACGAAGCAATCTCCTGCGTAGAATGGGAATGCTCCAATTTATGGAAGAGATTGCTTCGTCGCGCCCGGCACAGCCCCCCGCGGCTCCCCGCAATGGTTTTTCTCTACGACGACGGCCTTGCTTTTCGCAACGACAGACAGATCCCCCTCCTATATGGGCATAAAATATCGGAACAATCGTTAAAGAACATACATCATCATGTGGACATCCTTCATCGCATTCGGCAAACTCATCCGCCAGCATAACAGGTCATGGTCCGGCCTGATCCGCACTGCCGCTTTTATATTTTTTGTGACCGGCGCCACTGCCGGCATGGCAATATTAAGCTTGCTGACCATGCTTTTCCTGCCGGGAGAATCCATGTCCGATACATCTTACCTGCTAAGCAACAGCCTGCGTTGCGGCTGCTGGGCGGTTACCATCGGCTGCGGGCTTATTGCAGCGGCATTCAGCCGCAACGAAAAAACGCCGGGCACTTTTGCCGGCTTTTCAAAGCAGACGCCCGGCGCAGCCTGGCTGCGTTTTATTTCCCTAAACCTGCTGCAGATGGTACTGGTGTTTATCGGGATGTACCTTGCGATAAAAAGATCCTCGGCTTTTGCATCGGATGGGCTGCAAACGGGCGACAGGACCAATACCTATTACCTGTGGGCCATGAACATCGCTTACCTGCTTGCCCAGCTTACCGCCGCCGTTTTTGCAGGCATCACCTTTATCAAAGGCGCCGGAGCCGCCAGCATCGCACCTTACAGGGGAAAGCTGCTGATACTGCTGCTGACAGGGTTCCTGCTGTTTTCACTGATCACCTCCGTGTTCTACGATTTCCACACCATATTCCTCAGCCCTGTCCTGTTTTCTATACTGGGCCTGCCGGGCGGTGAATATTCGTCCCCGGTCGTGATGGCCCTTTTAACTTTGATCACCGCCCCGGTCTGGACCTGGCTCATTTGCAGCGCTTTTTATGAAGAAGAGGAAGACTTCGAACTGGAAGAAAAGACCAGAGCCACCGTTCATAAATAACGCTTATTGCCATAAAATTGTAATAGACTTTTAAGTACATTCGTCAACCCGAGCACACTTAGCTATCCTACATATCCGCCACAGCAGCGTATTTACAAGCAAAACGGGCAGAAATCCCCATGCCTTTCCTATTTTAAATCTTTTCAAATTTTTGCCATACCCCTTTGTATTTTCACTTTTAATTCCCAATCTTTGTAATACTAAAGTCATAAAATAATAGTGCATTTATCCAACTCACATATGATCCGTACTGCTCCACTCTCCTCCGGCGTGTACGGCACTATTATTACTACCACAACCACCACAACCCCATCGCGGGGTTAATTTTTCATATCGTCCACCGGCCAGGTAACACTGGCACACCGCAAAGCAGGGAACATCCCTTTTATATCCATTCAACACTTCCTTTTCCATGCAAGTTTTAAAATTCGGCGGCACTTCCGTAGGCAGTACCGCAGCCATCGAGCAGGTTTGCAGTATCGTAGCGCAATACAAACGTAAAGGCAACATGGCCATCGTGGTGAGCGCCATGAGCGGCATCACGGATAAGCTGATCCAATGCGGCCAACTGGCCGGGCAATGCCAGGAGCAATACAAATCCGTGCTCCAGGAAATAGAGAACAAACATCTCGATACCATCCGTGCGTTATTCCCCATTACCGTACAAAGCAGCCTCCTCAGCGAGGTGAAAAAACAACTCAACCAGCTGGAAGCCCTCTGCGACGGCATCTTCCAGGTAGGCGAGCTCAGCAGGCGCTGCCAGGACAAGATCATGAGCTTCGGCGAACTCCTCTCCTCCTGGATGGTAGCGGAAAAGCTGAAGCAGATCGGGTTGAACGCCGCCTGGAAAGACAGCCGCGACCTCATTTTCACCGACGCGCAGCACGGCCACGCGCTGGTGGATTTCGACGTAACCGATCACCAGATCACCGCCTTCTTCCAGCATCAGGCCGCCAATTATATCGTGCTGCCTGGCTTTATCGCATCCAATGCCGATAAAGACACCACTACCCTGGGCCGCGGCGGCTCCGATTACACCGCCGCCATTATCGCCGCAGCCATGGATGCCAGCGTGCTCGAGATATGGACGGACGTAAGCGGCATGATGACCGCCGACCCGCGCCTGGTGCCGCAGGCCATCGCCATCCCGCGCATCTCTTACGAAGAGGCCATGGAACTCTCTCACTTCGGGGCCAAAGTGATCTACCCGCCCACCATCCAGCCGGTGATGAACCGCCGCATCCCCATCTGGATCAAAAATACCTTTGCGCCGGACGATTACGGCACGCTTATTCAGGACAACGGCGAAAAGCCCTTCCCCGTTACCGGCATCTCCGGCATCCAGAAAATCGCCCTGCTGACCCTTGAAGGCAGCGGCATGGTGGGCATTCCCGGCTTCTCCAAGCGCCTGTTCGATGCATTGCTGCGCGAAAAGGTGAACGTGATACTCATCACCCAAAGCTCCTCGGAACACTCCATTACCGTAGGCATCCTCGAAAACGACATGCTCAGCGCCAAAGCCGCGGTGGATAGCGAGTTCGTACAGGAAATACACGACAAACGAATCGAACCGCTGATCGTCGAAAAGGACCTGTGCATCGTAGCCGTGGTGGGCGACAATATGAAGAACCACCATGGCATGAGCGGCAAGCTGTTCGGCGCGCTGGGGCGCAACGCCATCAACGTGCGGGCTATCGCGCAGGGCTCTACGGAAAAAAATATCTCCGCCGTGATCAACAAAGCCGATGTGAAAAAAGCGCTGAACGTGATACACGAAGCCTTCTTCGAATCGGAAACCAAGCAGGTGAACGTGTTCGTGGCCGGCACAGGCAACGTGGGCGGCAAGCTGCTGGAGCAGCTGCAATTGCAGCAGGAATACCTGCTCCGCGAGCTTGGCCTGCAGGTGCGCATCATTGCACTGGCCAACAGCCGCAAAATGCGTTTCTCCGAAAGCGGGCTCTCCCTCGGTAAATGGAAAGAAGAACTGGAAGCAGGCCATGAAATGGACCCGGAACTGTTCGCCAGACATATACTGGACATGAACCTGCGCAACAGCGTGTTCGTGGACAATACCGCCAGCGATGCCGTTGCAGGCATGTACAGTAATTTCCTGCGCAACGGCATTTCAGTGGTGACCTGCAACAA
>CBFHAF010000621.1:0-3374 GCA_965653435.1 uncultured Chitinophaga sp. | reverse complement strand
AAAGGCCGGTCATTGAGACCGGCCGGTAAACGATATATTAAGCAAGCTTAATCGATGCGTTTTACATTAACAGCATTCATGCCTTTCCTACCTTCCTGCAGTTCAAACTCTACGCGGTCATCTTGCTGGATCTCGTGAATGAGACCGTTAACGTGAACGAAGGTCTCTTTAGAAGACTCGTCGTGTTTAATAAAACCAAAACCTTTGGTTTCATTGAAGAACTTTACAGTTCCGGTGAATTTTTGTTCCATGTGTAAAAATTAAAAATAAATGGCTACGAAGGTATGATTAATAATCTGTTACACCTAATAATTGCAATAATAAGTCCCCGGCCCTGCTGAGTAGCGGTTTACAGATAGGTAAATAAATGCATGTGTGGTTTCCCGCGCTCCGCACCCCATTTATTTTATTGTACCTTTGCGCAAGCTATATCATAAAATAATGACCAGAACAGGAGAATACAACACGCTAAAGATCAAAAAAGAAACGGACTTCGGCGTTTATCTCGACGGCGGCGACGGCCAGGAAATACTGCTTCCCAAAAGATATGTTCCCCGCGGCGCCAAGCCCGGCGACGAACTGGAAGTATTCCTCTACCACGATTCGGAGAACCGCCTCATTGCCACGACAGATAAGCCGTTCGGCACCGTGGGCGATGTGGTGAACCTCAAAGCGGTGGATGTTACGGCGCAGGGCGCTTTCCTGGACTGGGGCCTAGTGAAGGACCTCTTCGTGCCTAAATCGCAGCAGCTGTCCAAAATGGTGAAAGGGCAGGAATACCTCGTCAGGATATACCTGGACGAGCTTACGGGCCGCGTAGCCGCCACTGAAAAGATCGATCCTTATCTCAGCAACGAGAACCTTACCGTAAAAGAAAAAGACGTGGTGGACCTCGTGATCTACCGCCGCACAGATATCGGTTTCGTGACCATTATCAACAACCTGCATACCGGCGTGCTGCATTACAGCGACCAGTTCAGGCCCATGGATATCGGCGACCGCTTCAAAGGTTTCGTCAAAGCCATCAAGGAAGGGAACCTGGTAGATGTAGTGCCGGGGCAGAGCGGTTACAAAAAAGTGGAGGACGAAGCGGAGAAGATCCTGCGCCTGCTGCATGAGAACGACGGGTACCTGCCTTACCACGACAAGTCTGATCCCGAGGAGATCTACGCCTTTTTTGGCATGAGCAAAAAGACCTTCAAAATGACCACCGGCAGCTTATACAAACAGCAAAAGATCGCTTTCACCAAAACCGGCATCCAGCTGTTGGAAGGCGCATAACAATTGTCCAGCATGAAAGATTTCAAGCAACATTTTATTATACCCGCTCCTCCTGAAGAAGTGTACCGTGCGCTCACTTATGCGCCTACCATCCAGCTGTGGACGGGCGACAAGGCCGATATGAGCACCGAGCCCGGCTCCGAATTCTCCCTCTGGGACGGCAGCATCGCCGGCCGCAACCTGGAATTCGAAGAAGGCCGGAAGATCGTGCAGGAATGGTATTTCGGGGAACAGGAAACGCCTTCCATCGTTACTATCATCCTGCATCCGCACAAAAAAGGCACTTCCGCCGAACTGAAGCACAGCAACATCCCTGACGGGGATTATGACGATATCGTGGAAGGCTGGCGCGATGCATATTTCGGCTCACTTATCGATTTTTACGAAGAATAAGGAGGGTGAAACGCAAGTTGAATTCAACTTTTAAAGACGTTATGCCCGGATGAAATGTGAATTCCATCCGGCCTTTGAATAGACATTATGCCCGGATGAAAACCGCCACAATCAACGAAATAAAAAAAGAGCTGGGAACCGTGCCGCATGCACAGTTGGTGGAGCTTTGCCTGCGGCTGGCCAAATACAAGAAGGAAAGCAAGGAATTGCTCACCTATCTCTTATTCGAATCGCACAGCCTGGACGGGTACATTGCTTCCGTAAAAGAATTCATCGCGCTGGAATTCGACTCCCTTTCCACCACCCACCTGTACCATTCAAAGAAAACTTTGCGGAAAATTCTCCGGATCACGAACAAACATATTAGATTTACCGGGTCTAAACAGGCTGAAACGGAACTCCTGCTGTTCTTCTGCCAGAAAATGCGCCGCAGCGGCATCAAGATCGGCGCCAGCGTGCAGCTGGCCAATCTTTACCAGCAGCAGCTGCGCAAGATCGAGAAAGCGATCGAAAGCCAGCACGAAGACCTGCAGTTCGATTACCGCAAACAGCTGGACGCCTTAACTTATATTTAATCTACTACAACGTATGATCTCCCGCAGACACTTCCTTGAGATGACCCTGAAGGGCATCGTGCTCATCGGCGCAGGCAATACCCTGCAATCCTTTGCCCCCGCAGGTTTCACCCTGCCCTCCCGCAAAAAGGTGAAACTCCGTTTTGCACTGGCTTCAGACGGGCACTACGGACAGCCTAAAACCACCTACTACGAAAACCACCAGCGGATGGTGAAATGGCTGAACAAGGAGAAAAAAGGCCGCGGGCTGGATATGGCGGTGATCAACGGCGACCTCTTCCACGACGATGCCAAATTCCTCCCCGATGTAAAGTCCGCCTGGGACAAGCTGGCCATGCCCTATGTAGTGTCTCACGGCAACCACGACAAGATCGCCGAGCCGGAATGGCTTAAAACCTTCGGCACCGCCTGGCACCACGATTTTGAAAAAGGCGATTCCGGGTTCATCGTGCTCAACACAGCGGATGTGGAAGGCAAATATATTTGCCCGGACCTGGCCTGGACCAAGGCCCGCCTGGAAATGTACGCAGGCAAAAAACACCTCTTCGTCATCATGCACATCACGCCCATAAAATGGACGGAGCACGGGATCGACTGCCCCGAGCTGGTAGAGATGTTCTCCAAACAGAAGAACCTGAAAGCCGTGTTCCATGGCCACGATCATGCGGAAGACGGCATGAAGGAAAAGAACGGCAAACATTATTTCTTCGACAGCCACATTGCCGGCAGCTGGGGCACGCCTTATTATGGTTACCGCATCGTGGAGGTGCTGGAAGACGGGGAAGTGCTTTGTTACCAGGTGAATCCCGAACAGAAAGAGCCGGTGAACAGTAATATATTATCGGAAACTGCCTCAATTTTGACAAAATAAAGGGTGTAATAGAAATCCTTTATACCTTATGCGCAGAAGTTTCCACGAATATGAATCACATGCGCACACTCCGCCTCGTGCTCATATGCCTGCTGCTCAGCGCAGGCGCACAGGCGCAATTACAATGGAAGGAGATAGAGCCCGGCATCTGGAAAGCCACTGCCGGCCAGCCTGAAAAGGTGACCCTCCTGGGCGTGGCTGATAACAAAGCCAGCAAATCCTCCCTGCAGGCCCTGCCCGCCGCAAAGTTCCCC
>CBFHAF010000620.1:0-3376 GCA_965653435.1 uncultured Chitinophaga sp. | reverse complement strand
ATTTGTCCTTTCCGCCAGCTGCGTGTCCGCTTCCAGCTCGCCCGGCAGCTTGTCCACCGGCAGGGATTCGCCTGTGAGCGCAGACTCGTCCGACTGCAGATCGGTGGATTCCAGTATCCGCCCGTCCGCCTGCACCATATCACCAGCCTCCAGCAGCATGATGTCGCCGGGAACGATATCCGCTGAAGGTATCTCCTGTACTTTACCGTCGCGCAGCACGCGGGCGGACTGCGAGGTCATTTTTTGCAAAGCTTCCATCGAACGTTCCGCCTGGAACTCCATTATAAAACCGATCACGGCATTCAGCAGTATCACAACGGCAATAGCGATCGCGTCCAGCCATTCCTGGAAAAAAAGGGAGAGGCCCATGGCCAGCAGCAGCAAGTACACTACCGGGCTTTTGAACTGGTGGAGGAGGATCATGAGCGGCGAGATGCGTTTGGCGCTGCTGATCTCGTTGGGTCCATGCTCTTCCAGCCGGCGGCGGGCATCTTCACCCCCAAGGCCTTTACCTGCATCCGAAGATAATTCCGTCAAAATGTCCTGCTGTTTGCGTTGATGTGCTTCCATTCGTGCTGATTTACTATTGATTGATTACAATCCGGATACCGTTTTTGTTCCTCTTTACTCAAACAACCGTACCGCTGGCATGGTATATGGGGCCAGACTGGTAAACGGAATATATGGCAACCACTGCAACAAGCGCCCGCCCTGCGAGGAAAAAAGCAACAACAACCCGTAAGAAGGCTGCTGTTCCCCGCAAACCGGCTAAAAAAACAGCGGCGCGCCAGAAAAAGGAGGCAAAAAAAGACCTGGCCAAAACCTACAACGAATTTAAGGAATTTGAAGGGCAGCATTATACCGGCATGCGGGTAGGCCGTTCACATAAATGGAACTACGACGCCGGCGTCTGGAAAGAAACGAAGATCACGCCCGATCTCTGGGAATGCACTTACGCCGTTACCAAACGAAGGGCCGGGAAAGCGCCCGAAGGATCCGGCGTGCCCGTGGGCACGGAATATCACTGGTATATCATGGCGCATCAGAATGTAAGGAAGCTGAATGCGAACGATTACACCACCTCCCTCACGGGACTGAAATACAAGCTGGCGCATAAACGGGCGGATAAGAACAAGTGGAGCGCCACCGCCAAAACGCAGCGGAAACGACTGGTAAAAATGCTGCATGAGCTGATCGCGCAGCTGGAAGCGGAGCCGGTGCCGATCGAATTTGAATACGAAGGGAAAACATACCGTGGCGAAGCCCTGCCCATCTCCCAGACCTGCCACAACGGCGTGTGCGATCAGCTGGACGTTACGCTGAACGATGATTACCTGGGCACCATCCGCTGCATGAAAAGCGGCTGGAAGCTGGATGGCGTGGAAGACCAGGGGTTGATTGACGCCATCGGCGAAGAAATATTCCTTTGGTACGAATAAACTGACGATATGCCTGAATTACCGGACCTGGAGGTGTTCAGCAAGCACCTTCAGAAAAAACTGAAAGGAAAGAAGCTCAAAGCCCTTTCCAAAGCCGGCAGCTGGAAAAAAGACTTCCTGCGCCAGCCGCTCAGGAAAGTGTACCGTGAAGGCAAGGAACTGCGCTTCCTTTTCGGGAACGGCCACATCCTCGGCCTCCACCTCATGCTGCACGGCAAGCTGGTGTACGAGGAAAAAGACAGCAAACCGGCCCACACCGTTTTCTCCCTGCAATTCGACGACGGTTCCACGCTATCCGTAACGGACTGGCAAAAGAAAGCCCGCATCACGCCTGACCCGCAGCTTTCCGAAGTACCGGATGCTTTGTCGCGGCAGTTTTCCGCCGCTTATCTCAAAAAGCTGCTGGAAGGCTCGCGGGCAAAAGTGAAAAAGGTGCTCATCGACCAGCATGCGATCCGCGGCATAGGCAATGCGTATGCTGACGAGATCCTTTATGAAGCACGGATCTCGCCCTTTTCCATCGCAGGAAAGATACCGGAAGAAGCTTCCGCGCGGCTGGCAAGGTCCATTAAAAAAGTGCTGAAAGACGCAGTGAAGAAGATCGAAAAAGACCACCCGGATATTATTGCGGGGGAAGTGCGCGATTTCATGCGGGTGCATCAGCACGGGAAAGAAAAAAGCCCCGGGGGAAAAAAGATCGAGCACACGGAAATGAACGGGCGCACGACGTATTACACCGAGGAACAAACAGAATATACATGACCTAAAAATATTGTTATGAAACAACCCATCCAGCAGCCCGACACCGAAACGCAAAAGAAAAACGAAGAACAGGAAGGCCGCGAACATTCTTCTACCGGCGGCAAAATAAAAAAAGACAATCCTGAAGGGACCGATGAAGCAACGGGCGGGCTTACCAAAGAAGACCTGCCGGACAGCACCAATGAATCCACCGGCGTGCCCGGTACCGGCCAGCGGCAGGATTCGAACTGAAACAGCCGTAAGTTCCCCGGTATTATTATATTTGAAAAAATACCGGGAGACATGAAAGAAGAATACAAGCCGCTGCCATTGGTAAAAAATGAAGCTATACATCACTTCGAACTGACGGTGGACGGGCATACCGCGTTCATCGACTATAAAGAAAGCGGCACGAAGGTGTGGCTGATCCATACCGAAGCGCCGGCGGAGCTGGAAGGCAAAGGAGTTGCTACTGCGCTGATCGAAAAAACGCTGGCCTACCTGGAAGAACATCATTACACGCTTGTACCGCTTTGCCCGCTGGTGCATGCTTACCTGAAACGCCACCCGGAATGGCAGCGCCTGCTGGACCCTTCAGTGAAACCGTTTTAAAACTCCCGGCATGAGCGATGCAACCTACGAGGTGGTGAATAACCGGGCGAGCCAGCAATTGGAGATCCGCGTGGACGGCGAGTTGGCGCAGCTTACTTACCGCTACTATAAAAAAGATATTGCATTCATGCATACCACGGTGCCCCCGGCCATGGCCGGCAAAGGCGTCGCGTCTGCGCTGGCCAGGGCGGCATTTGCTTTAGCGGCCGCCGAAAAAAAGCTGGTGATGGTGTATTGCCCTTTCGTGGCCGGTTTCATCAGGAATCATCCCGAATACCGCAGCCAGCTGGACCCTGCTTATCACGGGAAAAGCTAAACGAAAATATCGGCCAGCAAAACCTCTCATTCCGCGAAGGGCCAGCACTACACGAAGAGCCGGCACTGCGCATAGAAGCCGGAACTGCCATAAAAGACCGTCATTGCGAGGAGCAGCGGAGGGTTTTGCGCAGGAGCCGCGACGAAGCAATCTCCAAATACCGGAGTACGTTACTTCAGCGAAGAAGATGCCCGCCGCCCCGCAACGACGGGACTATAAGGTCACTCTTTTTTCGAAGAACCGTTTTGCATGATCTTTCAGCATAGCA
>CBFHAF010000619.1:0-3377 GCA_965653435.1 uncultured Chitinophaga sp. | reverse complement strand
CGCACATGGGATATATTCTTATTGCATTCCTGGCCGGCCAGGCGGCAGGGCAGGAGGCCGTGATGTTTTACCTCGTGGCATACGTGATCACCAGCATCGGTGCGTTTGGCGTGCTGGCGCTGCTGTCGGACAAAGTACGCGACGCGGAGGACCTGGAAGATTTTCGCGGCCTGTTCTGGCGGCAGCCCTGGCTGGCGGCCATTTTTACCGGCATGCTGCTGTCGCTGGCGGGCATACCGCTTACGGCCGGATTCATCGGGAAGTTCTACGTGGTGGCGGCTGGCGTGGATGCTGAATTGTGGCTGCTGCTCATCCTGCTGGTGATCAACAGCGTGATCGGGCTTTTTTATTACATCCGGCTGGTGGCTATTATGTTCCAGCCCCTGCCCGGGCCGGCTGTGCGCAAACGGATGCCTTTCTTCGGCATCTTCGCACTGTCTGCACTGATGGGGCTGCTGTTGTGGCTCGGCGTATACCCGTCGGCGTTGATCGCCGTTATCAGGGACATGATGCTGACCATGGGCTGATCCTTCCCCTCATCATACACCGCACGCCTGTTCTTTTTGAGCAGGCGTGTTTCATTGCGGGGAGAACCAAAGTGACATGAAAAGCCCGTCATTGCGAGGAGCAGCGGGGCTAAAGCGGGGGGCGACGAAGCAATCTCCTGTGTTAAATTGACAGTTTTGCGTCCGCTTCCGGACACTTTGCCGCACGCGCGCCCCTCGTCCTGCTTTTCCGGCCATTTGTCCATTTACCACTATTCCGCCGGCTCCTCTTATCGCTTTTTCCATTATTTTGCACCATTGCCACTTTGATTTATACCTTTTACAACCCAAGAACCGCTTATGATGCATCGACTATTGAAGCTGTCCGGCTGGGCCCTTCTGACGGCAGGCACACTGTCCGCCCGCGCTCAGTCTGAAACCAAACTCTTAAGAAACCCGGCAGTCAGCGAAAAACACATCGCTTTCATGTACGCCGGTGACATCTGGATCGCCAACCGCAACGGCTCCTCGCCCCTGCGCCTCACCGTAAACCCGGCCTTCGAGCAGGACCCTTACTTTTCCCCAGACGGAAAGTGGATCGCTTTTACCGGCAACTACGACGGCAACTCCGATGTATACATCATCCCCGTTGAAGGGGGCGACCCGCAGCGCGTAACCTTCCATCCCGCCCGCGACCTGGTGCGCGGCTGGATCGGCAACGACCGGATCCTTTTTATGTCCGGCGCCACTTCATCTACCATGAGAACCTCCCAGCTGTTCTCCGTAAGCGTCAAAGGCGGCCTGCCGCAGGTGCACGCCAGGATACCGGAAGCCACGCAGGGAGCCGTATCGCCGGATGGCAAGTTCACCGCCTATATTAAAACGCCCGATCCTGCCGAAGGCTCGGTAGGCAGCTGGAGGCCGTTTAAGCGTTACCGCGGCGGCTGGATGCCCAAAATCTGGATATTCAACAATACCACCGCGCAGATCGAAGAGATCCCGGCGGCAAATTCCAATAACGTCCGCCCCGTATGGGTTGGTAAAAGCGTGTACTTCCTCAGCGACCGCAATCACACTGTCAACATTTTCAGGTACGATACGGACAGCAAGCAGGTTACACAGGTTACCAAATACAGCAACGCAGATGTAAAGACCCTCACCTCCGACGGTAAAACGCTGGCGTTTGAGCAGGATGCGACCATCCACCTGCTGAACCCCGCCAATAACGAAGTGACCGATGTGCCCGTATCGATCCGGGCCGATATTCCTTACAAACGCCCGCATTATGAAACCATAAGGTCATTCGAAAGCGTGAGCATTTCGCCGACCGGCCAGCGGCTGCTGGTGCAGGGCAGGGGCGAAATATTCTCCGTGCCGAAAGAAAAAGGGGATGTGCGCAATATTTCCAATTCTCCCGGTACGCACGAAAGAGAGCCGGCCTGGTCGCCGGACGGCAAATGGATATCTTACCTGTCGGACAAAGACGGCAATTACAAGCTCATTCTCCGCGACCAGAAAGCGCAGAAAGCGCCTGTGGAAATCGAGCTGGGCAAAACCGTGTATTATTTCGATCCTACCTGGAGCCCTGACAGCAAGAAGATCGTGTTCAGCGACGCGCATTTCAACCTGTTCTACCTCGATGTGGCTTCCAAAAAGATCACCAAGGTAGATACATATGTCAATGGCTCCATTCCTTCCGGCGGCTCCAACGTGTTCGCTCCATCCTGGAGCCCCGATTCCAAATATCTCACTTACCTGAACCTGCATCCCAATGGCTTCGAAGGCGTATATCTCTACAGCCTCGAATCCGGCAAGAGCGTGCCGGTAACCGATGCCATGACGGACGCGGGCAACCCGACCTTCAGCGCAGACGGCAAGTACCTCTTCTTCCCGGCCAGCACCAATAGCGGCATGGCCATCAGTGGGCTGCATATGCAGACCTACGAAAGGAGAGTGGTGTCCAATATCTACGCCGTACTCCTGTCCAAATCCACACCCACCATCTTCACCCCCGAAAGCGATGAAGAAGCGGTGAAAGAAGCAGATAAAGAGAAAGAAAAGGATTCGAAGAAAGACAGTTCCAAAACTGCGAAGCCGGCTTCTGACGTGGATTTCGAAGGCATACAGGACCGTATTATCGCGCTGCCGCTGCCCGCGGGCAACTACCGTTCGCTGAGCGGCCAGGTGAAGGATAAGCTGTTCTATGTTTCAGAAGACGAGATCCGTTATTATGACCTGAAAGAGCGCAAGTCCGAGACCTTCTCCAAAGGCTTCGGTTATATGATCAGCGCCGATGGCAAAAAGATGCTGCTGGCCAGCGGCGGCAATTACCAGATCGTGGACGCGGGCCGCAAGCCCGGCCCGGGAGAAGGCAAGGTGGACGTTTCCGGCGTCAGCATGTTCGTTGATCCCGTTGCCGAATGGAAACAAATATTCGACGAAGTGTACAAGATCGAAAAGGATTTCTTTTACGTGAAGAATATGCACGGTGTAGACTGGGACGCCAACAAAAAACGTTATGCCGCGCTGCTTCCCCACGTGAGCAACCGTGCGGACCTTTCTTACCTGGTGAATGAAATGATGAGCGAAATGGTGGTAGGGCACAACTACGTAAGCGGCGGCGACATACCCGCAGGCCCTAACGTTAGCACCGGTTTGCTCGGAGCAGACTACGAGATCAGCAACGGCAGGTACCGCATCAAAAAAATATACACGAACGAACGCTGGTATCCCTCCAACAAAGCGCCGCTCGCAGTGCCGGGCCTGGAAGTGAAAGAAGGCGATTATATTCTCGCAGTGAACGGCCCTGAGCTGAAGGAGAACAAGAGCATCGACCAGCTGCTGGAAGGCCAGGTAGGCGCTGTCGGGGTCCATGATGCGGAACACGATCTC
>CBFHAF010000618.1:0-3377 GCA_965653435.1 uncultured Chitinophaga sp. | reverse complement strand
GGCGCAAGCAGGAGTCCGCACTCAACAAATTGCCTCAATACACCGTTGAGATCGACGGCATCAGCATTCACTTCCTCCACATCAAAGGCAAAGGCTCCAGCAACAAACCCCTGCTGCTTTTGCACGGATGGCCCGATTGTTTCTTTCGCTTTTACAAAGCCATTCCGCTGCTCACGGAAGGCGAAGTGAGCTACGACCTGGTAATCCCTTCCATTCCCGGTTTCGGTTTTTCCAGCCATGTATCCTTGTCGGACGACGGTTCCGCTAAAATTATGGCTACGCTGATGAAGGATGTGCTGGGCTACAAAACTTTCTTTTCCGCTGCCGGAGACCTGGGCACCGGCATTGCCAAATCCCTCGCCAATCTTTACCCCGAAAACGTAACAGCGCTCCACCTTACGGACGTCGGGTACCCGGATGGTTCGGAGGACTGGAGCACCATGTCCAAAGCCGAGCAGGAATTCGGTCAGTTCATTCAGCAATGGTGGTACACAGAAGGCGCTTATTCGATGCTGCACGCCACCAAACCGCAAACGCAGGCCTTTGGCCTGAACGATTCGCCCGCCGGCCTCGCCTCCTGGATCGTGGAAAAGTTCAATACCTGGCGTACGCAGGACGGTACTATTGAAGATCATTTCACGAAAGACGAACTGCTCACCAATATCATGATCTACTGGGTGAGCCAGACGATCAACTCCTCCATGCGCACTTACGGCGCAGGCGCCCATCAGCAGCTGGCTTCAGGCCGGATGGTGAATACGCCCACCGGCGTGGCGGTATTCCCCGGCGATGGCCCAACACCGAAAGAATGGGCGGAAAGAAAAGTGAACCTGAAACGTTTTACCGTAATGCAGAAAGGCGGCCACTTCGCCGCGCTGGAAGCGCCTGAGCTTTGGGTAAACGAGCTGAATGCGTTCTTCAGGAGCGATGCAGTGAAATAAACAAACATAACTTCAATAAAAAAGGAAGGCCGTACCAGACAGCCTTCCTTTTTTTATTCTGCGGACAATTTTATCATGCCACTTTATCCGCCACTTCCACCCGTTGCGCGGCAAAGAACTTCGCCACATCTTCCCAGGTATCGTACCGGTTGTAATCTTCGTAGTTCATATTATGCGGTGCGGTGAACAGCAGGCGCTCGCCTTCAAAATAGCGGAGGTTCTTATCGTAGTCGTCTATCATGTAATCCGCCTTCACAATGGTCTTCAGGCCGCAGAATACGATGTTCTTCCAGCTGATAAAGGGGAAATGCTCTTTCAGCCAGTCGATCTTTTCCGTAAGCGATTGCGGGAATTCCACTGCGGCAGACACGATGAACACCTCATAATCTTCCATCAGCGAAAGGATCACTTCCTGGCTGCCGGGCATTACGGGCGCCGTTCTGAAAAAACCGGGGGTATGTAAAAAATGGTGCACGATGCCTTCCTGAGGGAACCCGGTGGTTTCCGGAAGGCCGTTCAGCTGCTCCTTCACCACACGCTCGCCGGTGCGTTCAAAATACCAGTCGCAGTAATGCTGGTTCAGGTCCGCCATCACACCATCCATATCAATTGCAATTCTCTTTTTTGCCATATTCTGCTATTTGATGCAAAGTTATGCAACATTCCTGGATATTCCAGCATTAAATCTGCGTTATTTTACCTAAATTTGCAAGAAACTGCAAGATTATGCTGAAGGAAGAACGCCTGGACTACATCCTGAAGAAGCTGAAAACGGATCAGAAAGTATTGCAAACCGAGCTGAGCACAGACCTCCGGGTGTCTGAGGACACAGTGCGCCGCGACCTTGAATCCCTCGCCCAGAACGGCCTGCTGATCAAGGTGCGGGGCGGCGCTATCCCGCATTCGCCTAACCCGCTCAACTTCAAAGAACGCATCAACCTTCACTCAGACGATAAAGTGAACATGGCCCGCAAGGCGTTGTCGCTGCTGCACGACGGGCAAACCATCATACTGGACGGCGGCACGTCTACCCTTTCGCTTGTAAAGCTTTTCCCGCCCCAGCTGCGGCTTACCGTGATCACCAACAGCGTTCCCATCGTGATGCAGCTGATAGAACATCCGGGCGTGGAAGTGATCTTCACGGGCGGCCGCATATTCAAGGAATCGCAGGTGGCCGGCGGGCTGGACACGATCCAGATGTTGCGGAGGGTAAGGGCGGATATTTGTTTTCTCGGCGTATGCAGCCTGCATCCCCTGCTGGGCGTAACGGGCATGGACCTGGAAGAATCCGAGCTGAAGACCACAATGGTGGAGTCCGCCCACCGGGTGGCCGCGCTGGCTACCGGCGATAAAATGGGAACGGCGGAGCCTTATAAGGTTTGCGGCATTACAGATATCGATATCATTATAACAGACGATCCCACCCAGCCGTCCCTGGAAGCTTACCGTGAGCTGGGCCTGCAGGTGTTATGATTTTTTTTCCGATGACAGGCGGTTGCTTTTCGGGGATAACGCCCTTCGATTCCATTTCCACCTGTTCCACCCAAACGGCGTAATCGTTAGGATAAATACGCTCTCCCTTCTTTTGCACATACTGGCGGGTAAACTCGGCTCCGAAATAAAGAATGGCCGCGGAATAATATACCCAGATCAGCAATATCACGATAGAACCCGCCGCTCCATATGTAGTGCCGATACTGCTGTTGCCAAGGTAGAAGCCAATAGCGGCCTTCCCCAGCATAAACAGCACCGCGGTGGTGATTGCCCCTACCCATACATGTCTCCATCTCACTTTCGCATCCGGCAGCACTTTGAAGATCACCGCGAACAAACCCGCAATGGTGGCAAAAGTGATAATGAGATTCACCGCATACACGGCTACCACCGTCACGTCGGGAAATATTTCGCTTAACCTGGAAAGCATCACTTCAATAATACCATGTACAACGAGGCTAACCACGAGCACAAAGCCCAGGCTGATCACCATGGAGAAAGACAGGAGCCTGGTAAGCAGAATTTTGATCAGCCCCCTGCCCTTACGGGGTTTGGCTTTTAGCCCCCAGATAAGATTAATGGAATCCTGTATCTCGGTGAATACGCCCGTGGCGCCGACAATCAGCGTTACAAAGCCAATGATGGTAGACCAGCCCCAATCCGCCGACAACGTGGAATTACGGACGATCTCCTGCACCTGCGTAGCCGCGCTGGGGCCCAGCAGGTCGTTCAGCTGCCCGTATAGATTGCCTTCCAGCGCTTCCCTCCCCAGGAAAATATCGCTGAAGAACAGTACGATGATTAGCATGGGCGCAATGGAAAATACAGTTGAATAAGCCAGGGAGGCGCTTAATTTCAGCACCTTATCGTCGATAAAGTCCGATCCGGCGCATTTGAACAGCTCCCACCAGTGTTTCAGGAAAAACGGCTTTTTAATACGGT
>CBFHAF010000617.1:0-3382 GCA_965653435.1 uncultured Chitinophaga sp. | reverse complement strand
AGATAAAGCATTACAGAAACCTGTACTGGCAGACAGTGCGCGGCTCACGCAGATCCTGCTCAATATTATCGGCAACGCCATCAAGTTCACCGAAAAAGGCGGCATCACCATTACAGCCGAAGCGGAAGAAGAAACCGCGCAGGGCATGCAGGTGAAGATCAGCATCCGTGATACCGGCATCGGCATACCGCCGGCCAAGCAGCAAAGCATCTTCGAAAGGTTCACGCAGGCAGACACCGCCATTTCCCGCAAATACGGCGGTTCCGGCCTTGGGCTGGCCATTACGCGGGAGCTGGTGGAGCTGATGGGCGGCACCATTTCCGTGAGCAGCAAAACCGGCAAAGGCTCCGAATTCACTGTGCGCCTGCCTTTCGCGAAGGCCGGCAAACGCGGCAAGGCCAGGCAGGAAGCCGTACAGGCCGTGCACGGAAACGGCATGCACGTGCTGGTGGTGGAAGATAATGTGCTGAACCAGAAAATGACCCGCATCATGCTGGCCAACAACGGCTTCACCGTAAGCGGCGCCAATAGCGGCACGAAAGCCGTGGCATTGCTCAGGAAAGAAAAAGCGGACATCGTGCTGATGGACCTCCAGATACCCGGCATGGACGGCTACCTCACAACCCGCAAGATCAGGGAGGAACTGAAGCTGGACGTGCCCATCATCGCCATCACGGCGCACGCCTTCAACGGTGAAAAAGAAAAATGCATCGCCGCCGGCATGAACGATTACCTGCCCAAACCCTTCCGGGAACAGGAACTGCTGGCCACCATCGCCAACTACCAGCGCACATCTGTGGTAGACCTCAGGTTTTTAAAAGAACAGACCCGCAATAACATCCCTTTCATCAAAGACATGATCCGCACCTTCGTCCGCCAGGCGCCGAAAGACCTGGAAGCGTTGCAGAAAGCGGTGAAACAGAAAAACGGGGAGCAGGTTTACAAAATAGCGCATACGCTCAGTACCTCTGTGAGCTTCTTCGGGCTGAAAACGCATATCGGGGAAGAATTGTCGCGCATGCAAAAGGAGAGGCACGCGGAACCGGGGCAGCTGGAAAAAGTCAAACGGATCTGCGGCCAGGCGATCAGGGAGCTGCAGGAGCTTAAACCGTCCGCTTTGTCATCAGCAACATAAACTCATCTTTCTTTTTCGGGGAAATAGCCACCATCGCGCCGTCGCTCATTACGGCGTAGCCCCCGTCAGTCCGTACCCAGCGTTTCACATCCTTCAGGTTGATCATATTGGAGTTGTGGATGCGGAAGAACCCGTGCTCCTGCAAAGAGATTTCATATTCCTTCAGGTTTTTGCTGACCATGATCTGGCGGCCGTCTTTCAGGTAAAAGATGGTGTAAGGGCCTTTTGCTTCCAGGCGGATAATGCCGGAAAGGGGAATGAAATCCACGCCCTCGGAAGTGGAGAGGCTGATGCAGAAGTCTTCCCCGGCGGGCTTGCTGAGATTTTTGAGCAGCAGCTCCAACCGGTTGTCGGGCGTTGGTCCTTCCATTTGTTTAACGGCCTTACCCACAGCGGCTTCCAGCTCATCTACATTGATGGGCTTGAGCAGGTAATCCACCGCGCTGAACTTGATGGCCTGGATGGCGTAATGATCGAATGCGGTGGTGAAGATCACGTGGAAGTTATGATGCCCGGCCTGCTGCAGCACGTCGAAACCGGTGCCTGTCTGCATTTCTATATCCAGGAAGATCAATTGCGGGGAATGGGTGCTGATGCGCTGCAGGGCTTCTTCCACGTTCGACGCAACAGCCACCAGCTCGAGCTGCGGGCAGTATTCGCGCACCATGTTCGATAAAAAATCCCTGCTTAGCGTTTCATCCTCCACAATTAAGGCCTTGAATTTCATATTAGGGTTTTGAGGTGATAACAATATAAGGAAATTCTGTTTTAACTGATAACGATGGCAGCCCGGTTCAGCCGCCCATTGCCGCATTCAACGGCATTGCGCTGCTCCAGCCTGATCTTGCGCTGGCTCAGCGCATTGAACTGCTCGATGCGGTGGCCGAAGAGCACGGCCCGTTCGTCCATCCCCGGTGAAAACTCGCCGCTTAAGCCATTATCCGTTACTTCCAGCTCCAGGCCGCCCTCCGTGGAGCGCAGCGCTACGGATATCTTTCCCTTTTCTTCCTTTCCCAGGTGCAGCACGCCTTTGTACAATGCTTCTTCCAGCAGGCCATGGGTGAGGAAAGGCGGAATGTCTTCCAGGCAAAGCGCCTCAGGCAGGTCGATATCGTATTCAAACCGGTCCGGGAAGCGGAACTGCTCCAGCACCAGGTAATCCCTGATCAGCTCGGCTTCGTCCTGCAAATGAATAGAGATCTCGTCTCCATAATTGATCATTTTGCGGAGAAAGGCGGAAAAACGGCTGATGTACTGCAATGAGGTCTTCCGGTCGTCTGCGCTGATGAAATACTGGATGGAATTAAGGGAATTGAACAGGAAATGCGGGTTGAGCCTTGCCTGCAATATTTTCATTTTCAACAGGGTATTCATCTGGGATAGCTGCTCTTCCTGTTGCTGTATCTGCCTTTCCCGGCCAGCCAGCCGGGCGGCCAGCTGCTTTTTTTCCTGGTATAGGCGGTAACTGCATACGGCAGCAACTATCACTATGATACCTGTTATCCATCCTAAGATCATAACCTCTCCTCTGCTTTGGGGTAAAGTTGGCAAAATAACAGCAGTTTGACGGGATAAATTAACGGATACCGGGTTTGACTTAACGAAACCGGCCCCCGGCTGCACGGGCAACCTGGGGGCCGGGGGGTCCCTGCCATGGGTTATTTGGTCACCCAGGCATTATCGTAGGCATTTGCAAGGATCATCTTGTCGTTCCCGATCTCGCTGATGCGTGCATTGGCGAAAACGGCCACCTGCGTTATCCCGAAATCGAAGATCATAGTCTCATGATTGTTGGCCCCGCCGTTCTTAAAGGTGTAGCGACCATGTTTGCCGTTAACGAAGCCGTCGAAACCAAGCAGGTTATCGCGCATGGCTTTATAGCCTGCCGCGCTCACGATCTTGCCCCTTGCGGCGGCAGACTGGATCTCGGCGAATTCCCTGGCGCTGATGTACAGTCCGCCCGGGCCGGGGTTCAGCCTGTTATCTCCTTTGGGCGTGCCCGGCTCCGTGCCGCTTACGGTTGTATAGCCGAGGGTGCCGGTGGAGGGGTGAATGGGGCCGTTGTTGTCCCAGGGCCTCCAGTCCATCACGCCATAGTGAATAAAGCCGGCGGGCTTGAACACCCTCATCCGCACAATGCCCATATACCGCTGCGTCAAACCTTTGTAGAGCTCGGCCGGGTTGCCCTCCAGGGCTTTCAGCGCATTGAGGTCGAGGGGGGATTTCTTTTTAGCGAATACATATGGC
>CBFHAF010000616.1:0-3385 GCA_965653435.1 uncultured Chitinophaga sp. | reverse complement strand
TAAGCCCAGTCGTCGCCCTCGGTCTCCACGATCTTCGCGTTGATGAACACCTGCTTGATGCCATGGTCGCCGGGATAGAGGTTTTCCTCGCCTTCTTCGAGATTGTTGATGATCTGCTCACTGTCCACCACGAAAAGGCGGATGGGCTTGTTGATCTGGGGTGCGGCCAGGCCTACCCCGCTGGAGGCGTACATGGTTTCCCACATATTGTCGATCAGCTTTTGCATATCCGGGTAATCAGGCTTGATGTCCTGGCTTACTTCTCTTAAAACGGGCGCCCCATAGGCTACTATTGGTAAAATCATCTGTTATCGGTCAAAAATGGAAAAATGCAAAGTTAGGTTTTTTCCGCGAAGGGCTCATCCGCCCGTCATAGGCATCTGGCCCCCGCTGTGATGCTGAAGGTATTCCTGCAGGATGATCGTAGCGCTGATCTCGTCTACCAGCCCTTTATTCTGCCGGTCCTTCTTTTTCATCCCGCTGTCTATCATGCTCCTGAAGGCCATTTTGGAGGTAAAGCGCTCATCCACTTTTTTCAGCGGCATGTCCGGGAAATGTTTCCCCAGTATCCTGATGCATTCCTCCACCAGGGCGGTGGCGTCCGTAGCGCTGCCGTCCAGGTTGCGGGGCAGGCCTATCAGGATCAGTTCCACCGGTTCGGCGGCGAAATATTTTTTGAGGTAAGGGATCAGCTCGTGCGAAGGAACGGTGCCCAGGCCGCTGGCTATGATCTTTAAAGGGTCTGTAACCGCCAGTCCCGTGCGCTTTTTCCCGTAATCGATGGCGAGTATCCTGGGCATATCTTATGGTTTGAAGATCAGCATGTCCGCAATCGCAAATACCGCGTATACCACGCTGGCTATGCCATTGGTGGTCATAAACGCGAGGTTCACGCGGGAAAGGTCATGCGGTTTCACCAGCCTGTGCTGCATGAAAAGCATTAAAATAAAAACGCCCGCGCCGATCCAGTACAGCCAGCTGAAATGCCCCACCACCCCGATGGCAATGGCCATGGCAGCGGCGACCAGGTGCAGCCCTTCCGAAAAACGCAGGCCGCCGGCTTTGCCCAGCCGGGCGGGAATGGAATGCAGCTGATGGGAGCGGTCAAACTCCTCGTCCTGCAACGCATAAATAATATCGAAGCCGCTCACCCAGCACAGCACCATCACGCTCAGCAATACGGGCAGCAGGCTGAAATACCCTGTCACGGCCAGGAAAGCGCCTATCGGGGCGAGGCTGAGGCCCACGCCCAGCACCAGGTGGCAGAGGGCGGTGAAACGTTTGGTATAGCTGTATCCCAGCACTACCAGCATGGCAACGGGGGATAAAAAGAAACACAGGGGATTGATGAACCAGGTGGTGGCCATAAAAAGCAGCACGTTGCCGATCACGAACCAGAGGGCGTTTGAAGCCGAAATAATACCGGCGGGTATCTCCCTCTGCGCAGTACGCGGGTTCTTTTTATCGAATTCCGCATCCAGCCAGCGGTTGAAAGCCATGGCCGCGCTGCGCGCGAACACCATGCAGAGCACTACCAGCAACAGCAGCGTCCAGCTGAAGGAATGCCCGGCCCAGGCTACCGCCATAAAAAAGCCCGTCATGGCAAAAGGCATGGCGAATATGGTGTGGCTGAACTTTACTAACGACAGATAGTTCTTGACAGTTGAGGACATGGCCGCTAATTTACAGGTTTCAGTTTACAAAACAGGTCCCAGATCACAATGCCGGTGCTCACGGAAATATTGAGGGAATGTTTCATGCCCGATTGGGGGATTTCTATGCAGCCGTCCGCCAGTTGCATCACGGCGGGGTCCACACCGGATACCTCGTTGCCGAACACCAGCGCCAGCGGCTGCTTCCCCGGCTGGAAAGCATCCAGCATCACGCTCTGCGCGGCCTGTTCGATGGCGATGATGGCGTAACCCTGTGATTTTAAGGCCTGCACGGCTTCCACCGTGGTGGGAAAATACTGCCATTCCACCGTTTCCGTGGCGCCCAGCGCAGTTTTCTGGATATCCCGGTGCGGGGGCACGGGCGTATAGCCGCAGAGCGCAATGCCCTGTACAAGGAAAGCATCCGCCGTTCTGAACACAGACCCCACGTTGTGCATGCTGCGCACATTGTCCAGCACCAGCACCAGCGGCGTTTTGTCCGCCGCCTTGAACTCGGCCACCGTTTTACGGCCCAGTTCCTGCATGTTTAACTTCCGCATGGATGCAAAGATAGTTGACTGTAAGTTAATGCCCGCAGGTTCTTATATTTGCCGCATGGCTAAAAGTAAATCGGAAGAAACGCCCCTGATGCAGCAGCACAATGCCATCAAAGCCCGCTACCCTGACGCGGTGCTGCTTTTCAGGGTCGGGGATTTTTATGAAACTTTCAACGCGGATGCTGTGATCGCATCCAAAGTGCTCGGCATTGTACTCACCAAAAGGGCCAACGGCAGCGCTTCTTATGTGGACCTCGCAGGGTTCCCCCACCATTCGCTGGATACCTACCTGCACAAGCTCGTGAAAGCCGGCCATCGCGTAGCCATCTGCGACCAGCTGGAAGACCCGAAAATGGTAAAAGGTATCGTGAAACGCGGCGTGACCGAAATGGTAACGCCCGGCGTGGCCGTGAACGACAAGCTCCTGGACAACAGCACCAACAACTTCCTCGCAGCCGTGCATTTCGGGCAGAACGACCAGGCTGGCGTAGCTTTCCTGGATATTTCCACCGGGGAATTTTTTGTAGCGCAGGGAACGCTGGAGTATGTGGACAAGCTCCTGCAAAGTTTCCGCCCGCAGGAAGTGGTGTTTGCCAAACAGCAGCAGAAACATTTCCGGCAAACCTTCGGCAGCCGGTTCTATACCTATACCCTCGAGGAATGGATATTTACCAATACCTACGCGAGGGAGATCCTGCATAAACATTTCGAAACGCATTCACTGAAAGGTTTCGGCGTGGAAGAGCTGAACGACGCGGTCATCGCGGCAGGCGCCACCATGCACTACCTGAAAGATACCGAGCATCCCAACCTGCAGCACATTACCGCGCTCACGCGGATAGACCAGGACGATTTCCTCTGGATGGACCGGTTCACCATCCGCAACCTTGAGCTGCTGCAGAGCACCGTGGAGCAGGGTAAATCGCTGATCGGCACGCTGGACAATACCCTCTCCCCCATGGGCGCGCGCCTGCTGAAGCGCTGGATCATTTTCCCGCTGCGCGACATAACGAAGATCAACGAAAGGCTGGATGCCGTGGAAACGCTCATCCGGGATGCAGACAATACCCGCCTGCTGCAAACGCACCTCAAGATCGTGGGCGACCTGGAAAGGCTGGTGTCCAAGATACCGCTTAAGAAGATCAACCCGCGCGAGGTGATGTAGCTGGCCAAAGC
>CBFHAF010000615.1:0-3385 GCA_965653435.1 uncultured Chitinophaga sp. | reverse complement strand
TCCCTGTTTTGTTGTTGGCGCTGGCCCCCATGCCCGTTATGCTGCATGCGCAAAGTAACCAGCCTTCAAGGGAAGAACTGGAGAAGAGGAAGCGCGAGCTGCAAAAGGAAATGGAGGAAGCGCAGGCTATTTTGAGAGAAACGAAAAAGAACAGCAAGGAAAGCCTGGGCCAGCTGCGCGCCCTCCGCAATAAGATCGACGTGCGCAGCCGCATGATCCGCAACATCAACGAAGAGATCAACTTCATCAATGGCGATATCAACAATGCGCTCCGCGATGTGAAGACCCTGCAGAACGACCTGGATACCCTCAAGCAGCAATATGCCCAGCTGATCGTGGCAGCCTATAAAAACAGGAGCTCCTACGCCCTGATGAACTTCATCTTTTCAGCTGAAAGTTTTAACGAAGCCATCAAACGGTACCAGTACCTCAAACAATACCGCGACTTCCGCCGCCGCCAGGCAGATAATATTATCGAAACGCAGGCGCAGCTGCAACAGAAGGTGAAGAACCTGCAGGACCAGCGCGTGAAACGTTCCGCCACTCTGAAAGTGGAGCAGGAAGAACGCGCCACCCTCGAAAAGGACCGCAAGGAGAAAGACGAGGTAGTGGCCAAGCTGAAAGGCCGCGAGAAGGAACTGCTGGCAGACATCAGCCAGAAACAGAAAGACCAGAAAAAAATACAGGACCTGATCCGCGCCGTGATCCGGAAAGAAATAGAAGCCGCACGCAAAAAAGCGGAAGCGGAAGAGCTGGCCCGTAAAAAGGCCGCTGAAGCCGAACGCAAGCGCAGGGAAGAAGAAAGGCAACGCCAGCTGGCCGCCGCAAGGGAAGCCGCTAAAGCCGCCGCAGCCAACAATAATGCGGCGAATAACAACACCGCCGCCGCCCAGCCAACACCGCCTCCTCCCCCCAAACCCACGCCGGAACCGCCTGCGCCCGAGGCAAAACCAGCCCGTGTATACAATGTACTGGAAGCATCGCCCGAAGCAGCAGCATTGTCTGAGAACTTTGAGGCAAACCGTGGAAAGCTGCCCTGGCCCGTGGAATCCGGCATGATCATCGGCTGGTTCGGCAAGCAGAAAAATGCGGATATGGAAAGGGTAGTGGAAGAAAATGACGGGATGATATTCGCCACCCGCAAAGGCGGCAGCGTTAAGGCGGTTTTTGAAGGCGAGGTGAGAGTGGTAATGGCGATCCCCGGCGGAGGCTATTCCATCCTGGTGAAACATGGCCAGTACTTTACGAACTATGTAGGCCTGCAATCCTTTACCGTAAAATCCGGCCAGAAAGTAAAAACGGGCCAGGTGATAGGTACCGCCAAAGCGAATGAAGAAGAAAGCGCGGGTGTAGTGGAAGTGCAGATCTATAAACTGGACAAATTGCAGAATGCCAACCTCTGGCTGAAGTCAAGATAAAAATTGTAAGACAATAAAAAAGGCGTCCTGTTCCGGGACGCCTTTTTTATTTGCTGACCAGTTATTTCACCAGCGCCTGTTGCAACACGGCATCATACAGCGCTTCGTATTGCGGTATGATATTGTCGATGTGGAAGCGGGAAGCCTGCTCCAGCGCGCCTTTGCGCAGCTGCGCCAGCAGGTTGTCGTCTTTCAGGATGGCAATGGCATGCGCCGCCATCTGGTCCACATCGCCCACCGGGCTGCTATAGCCGGTCACCCCGTCGATATTGATCTCGGGGAGGCCGCCCGCGTTGGAGCTGAGCACCGGCACCTGCGAAGCCATAGCTTCCAGTGCAGCCAGGCCGAAGCTTTCGTATTCGGATGGCAGCACGAACAGGTCGCTGATAGACATCACGTCTTCCAGCTGTTCCTGCTTTCCTACAAAACGGATATCGTCGCAGAGGCCCAGCTCGCGGCAGAGGCATTCGATGGAAGGCCTGTCAGGCCCGTCGCCTACCAGCAGCAGCTTGGCGGGCATCACATCCCGCACCTGCTTGAACACTTTCACCACGTCCGGCACGCGTTTCACCTTGCGGAAGTTGGACACGTGCAGCAATATCTTCTCCCCGTTGGGCGCCACCGCCTTGCGGAAATGCGGAAGGTCCTTCCGCGCAAAACGCGCCGTGTCCACGAAGTTGTAGATCACTGAAATGTCCTTTTCGATAGGGAACGACTTGAAGGTCTCTTCCCGCAGGTTGTGCGACACCGCGGTAATGGCGTCGGACTCGTTGATCGAGAAGGTAACCACCGGGGCATAGGTCTTATCCTTGCCTACCAGCGTAATGTCCGTTCCGTGAAGGGTGGTGATGAAAGGGATGTACCTGCCGTGTTTGGCTACGATCTGCTGCGCCATGTATGCCGTGGACGCGTGTGGAATGGCATAGTGTACATGTAAAAGGTCTAATTTCTGGTTCAGGATCACGTCTACCATAGTGCTGCTGAGCGCGCTCTCATAAGGAGGGAAGTCGAACAGCGGATATGTGGGAACCTGTACTTCATGATAAAAAATGTTGGCGTGGAAACCATTGAGGCGGACGGGTTGCTGGTAAGTGATAAAATGTACCATATGCCCTTTGTCCGCCAGCGCTTTCCCTAATTCTGTGGCCAACACACCGCTACCCCCATAAGTAGGATAGCAAACTATTCCAATGCGCATCCCTGTGGTGTTTTTATGAGTTGCTAAGGTACATATTTTAAAATTAGTTAGCTTTAAAGCCAAATCGAGATCAATACATGCGAAAGCCAATTTTAGTCCTGATCGCCTGTTGCGCCGCCCAACTCTCCTTCGCGCAGCAGGACGACTCCGCTACCCTCCGCCGCCTGGCAGACGAGGTGCTGACCAACGGAAAAGCCTACGAGAACCTGCGCGTGCTCACCAAGACCGTCGGCGGCCGCCTGGCCGGCAGCCCGCAGATGGTGAAAGCCGAAAAATGGGGAGAAGCCGCACTGAAAGCGGCCGGAGCGGATAAGGTCTGGGCCCAGGAATGTATGGTGCCGCACTGGGTGCGCGGTGAAAAGGAACAGGCGCGCATCGTGAGCAGGCGCCGCGACTATGTGGCGCCCCTGAATATCATTGCCCTTGGCAACTCCGTGGGTACCGGCCCCAAAGGCATTACCGCGTTTCTGGTTCCGGCCGACGCGCCGGGCTTCGCCCGCACCGAGATCAAGGGCAAGCTGGGTCTGCGCGGGCAGGCGACGGCGGAGCTGAGCTTCGATCGGGTGCGGGTGCCCGACGCGCTGCGTCTCGGCGACGAGGGTGCCGGCTTCCGAATCGCCATGTCCGCCTTGGACAAAGGCCGCATGGGTGTGGTGGCGGGCTGCGTCGGCGTGGCCCGTGCCTGCCTGGAGGCGTCGGTGCGGTACGCGGGGGAGCGCGAGCAGTTCGGTAAGCCGATCGCGTCCTACCAGCTGGTGCAGCAGATGCT
>CBFHAF010000614.1:0-3396 GCA_965653435.1 uncultured Chitinophaga sp. | reverse complement strand
TGGCCAAGTCCCGGGTTGTAAATCGGGTCTACAGGTACAATCGGGAATTTGTTAATGCTGGTATTGCGTCCCTGCAGGAAAAATTTCTGGTAGGAATAACCCGCGAGCGCTGAAAAGGTATGTGCTGCTTTGTCGAAAGTATAAGTGAGATAATTTTCGATCAACGTATTCCGGTTGTAGGTGTTCCAGGTTTCCAGCCGGCCGTCACGCTGAGGTACTACGCTGGGACGGCTCACAATGTCGCGGGTGGAATTGGAATTATCTATACCGAAGTTCAGCTTGTATACCAGGCCCTTAATTATGCGCAAGGAGGGGCTTATGTTGCCGGTTACGCGGTTGATGGTGGTGATGTCATCTTCCAGTTCCAGGCTCCTGAGCGGGTTGCTGAATGTGCCATACGCAGCAGGATTTCCGTTTGCATCGCGGGCAGGATAGGTGGGGTTGTTGCCGATTGCATCACCGATCATACCGCCGATGGGCGGGCGTTCATTTTTAGTGTTGGCTACACCCAGATTCGCTTCCACGATCAGCGCATCATCCCAGAACTTCTGGGTGGCGTTGAACCGGCCGGAATAACGGTTCATATCATTATTTTTCAGGATACCCTGCTGCTTCTGCATGCCAAATGAGGCATAATAGGTCAGCTTATCCGCACCGCCGCTGAGATTGAGATTATAATTCTGTGTTACCGCCGTCCGGGATATTTCTTTCTGCCAGTCGGTGTCGCCACCCTGGTCGTCCAGGTCGCCGCCGATATTCACAACCTGCTTGCGGAATTCGGAGGCAGAATAAACGTCTAACGGGCGGGCCATGGTAGAAAATCCTATACCAGCTGAGAAACCGAGAGTAGAAGCGCCGGCCTTGCCTTTGCGGGTGGTAATGAGGATTACTCCGTTGGCGCCACGCGCACCATAAATAGCAGTGGCGGAAGCATCTTTTAATACGTCTATCGATTCAATATCCTGCGGGTTCAGGAAGTTCAGCGGATCGCCGCCGCCGGTGCTGGAATTGTCCAGCGGAAGACCGTCCACTACGAACAGCGGGGTGCTGCCCGTACGCACGCCGCCGGGGCCGCGCACCGTAATGCCAAGCATGCCGCCGGGCTCGCCGCTGGCGGATGTCACGTTCACGCCGGCCATTTTGCCCTGCAATAATTCCTGCGGAGCGTTAATAATACCCTTATTGAATTCTGCGCTTTTGAGGGTCTTGGTGGCGCCGGTCACGTCCTTCCGGCTCTGGGTGCCATAACCCACCACCACTACCTGGTTCAGGTCCGTGGAGAGGGTCTGCATCAGCACGTCTACGGTCGTCTTGCCGGCAATAGGCACTTCCTGGGTTACATACCCCACATAGCTCACCATCAGCGCCGTCGCATTGTCCGGCACATTGATGGTAAAGGCCCCGTTGTCGTCGGAGGTGGTGGTCTGTACGGAGCCTTTTACACCGATAGTTGCGCCGGACAGCGGTTTGCCGCTGGCAGCGTCTTTAATTGTTCCGCGTAGGGTTTGCCTGATGTAATTTTCATTCCCGTATGGCACAACCCTTGCTGGCGCACTGCCTGCCTTAATGAAGATTTGCCCGAATACCAGCAATGCCAAACACGACTGCATCATGCGGTTAGGAAAGTAGACTTTGTTCATGGAAAGCGATTAAGATTTATTTACTAATACGGGCACGAAAGAAACACTCTCATATTAACGGAATGTTACGTGGAAAATAATTATGCTATAACGTTGAATCTAGCTACCAGACTGACTTTGATTGGTTGATGCCGTAATATAAATGATTCCTGACAAATGGCTGTTGAAATCTACGAAAACGATGTAGTTGCACTCCCGTGCGGATATAAAAATTATCCGGCGCAACCGGTGATGATAAAAATTAATAAAGCGATATTTTTGTGCAGACGATGAAGCGCTGGGATCGGTAAAGGTTAAATTATTATTATGCTTTGGCTGGACAAATGGTTGCCCGTTTTTTGGCTGGTTGCCTTAAGGTATTTCCTGATCGCGGGAATTGCCTTTGTTATATGGTATCTTATTTTCCGCAGGCGTATCCTTCACCGGAAGATACAGCCCAAAATGCCGCGGAATAAGGATTACCGGCGCGAGATCCTCTATTCCTGCCTGACGATCCTGATATTTTCGCTGGTGCCCGTGCTGATCCTGTACTCCCCGCTGAGGCCCTATACGCAATATTACAAAGATCCTTCCACCCACAGTACTTTCTGGTATATCGCCGTGTTCCCCTTAATGTTCCTTGTACACGATGCTTATTTTTACTGGACGCACCGGCTGATGCATCAACGCCGGTTATTTCCCTGGTTCCATAAAGTGCATCATCTTTCCACGAACCCTTCACCCTGGGCCGCATTTTCTTTTCACCCGCTGGAAGCGCTGGTGGAAGTAGGTATTTTTCCCGTGCTGCTATTTATGATGCCGCTCACGCAGATCCACCTGGTGGTGTTCTTTCTCGCCATGATGATATATAACGTATATGGCCACCTGGGCTGGGAGCTGTACCCGCGGTGGTTCGCCAGGCACTGGTTCGGCAAATGGATCAACACGTCCTTCAACCATAACCAGCACCACCAGTATTTTAAAGGGAATTACGGCCTGTATTTCCTCTGGTGGGACCGTTGGGTGGGTACGATCCGGGAAGATTACGAAGATAAATTTGAAGAGCAGCGGCTGAGATAACGGGCATAGCTATACGGGGTACCGTAAATAAACAAGCCCCGGAGCTGAACGCGTTCGTTTGTCCGGGGCCTGGGAAATGTTTTTACAGCGTAATATTACTTTACGGAGAAGCTGATCTCATTCACTTTCGTGAGGCCGCTCATGCCGCCGGCCTGGTATACGGCTTTGTACTGGCCGGGTTTGGTGAGGTCGTATCCTCTCAGCAGGTCTACGGTAACGGACACACTGTCTCCCGCAGGCACTTTAATATAGGCCTCTGCCGGCGGCGGCATCACCCTTTTAGCCATCGCGCCGCGGTACTGCACGTCTGTGCCGGCGGCGTCTTTGATATCCAGGAAGGAACTGATAAAACCTTCGAAGGGGGTATGCCATTTGCAGAACTGCGTATCCACACCGGAACGGTTATACACGGTGAATTGCAGCATTACAGGGCTGCCGGCGGTTACAGTAGCGGGCACGGACATGACGGTTTCAAGGCCGCCGTTGCCGGAAGCGGTTTTCTGGGTCTGTTTACAGGCTGAAAATTGAAATACGGCAAGGCATGCCGCCAGAGATACAAGCAGGTTTCGCATGGAAAAAATCGGTTTAGGGCGGAAATTTACGACTAGTTCAATGAACTGCTGTTATAAAAACCCTGTTTTTTGTGTAAAAAACGCCCCGGTTCCGGTCAGGACGGCTTGTCCTTCGTATTCCGGAT
>CBFHAF010000613.1:0-3407 GCA_965653435.1 uncultured Chitinophaga sp. | reverse complement strand
CGGGAAATAAAAGTGGCCAAGGCGTTGAACGAAACATCGTACATCAGCCGCGGGCTGCAGCCGGGCGAAAAGATCATTTCCCGCAACCAGTTACTCATATACGACGCGCTGAACGACTAGCAGGATATGAACCGTTTCATCAGAAATATAGTAGGCTTTTCGCTCAGGAACAGGTTCTTCGTGTTCATCATGCTGGCGGTACTGAGCATCGGCGGGGTAGTGGCTTTCCTGCATACGCCCATCGAAGCATTCCCGGACGTGACCAATACGCAGATCGTGATCGTGACCGAATGGAACGGGCGCAGCGCCGAGGAAGTGGAACGTTTTGTGACCACGCCCATCGAGATATCCATGAACGGCGTGCAGCGGAAAACCAGCGTACGGTCCATTTCCATGTTCGGGCTTTCGGTGATCAAGATCATTTTCGAGGACGATGTGGACGATTTCTTCGCCCGGCAGCAGGTGAGCAATATGTTGCGCAACATCAGCCTGCCCGAATCCGTGGAGCCTGAAGTGCAGCCGCCTTACGGCCCTACCGGCGAAGTTTTCCGCTACTGGCTCAAAAGCGCGCACCGCGACAGCCGGGGGCTGCTCACTTACCAGAACTGGGTGATAGACCGCCAGCTGCGGAGCGTGCCCGGTGTTGCCGACGTGGTGGCCTTCGGCGGGCAGGAAAAAATATACGAGATCACGGCGGATCCTGTGCGCCTCGCGAAATACAACATCACGCCGCTGGAGCTTTACGAGGCGGCCAGCAAGAGCAACATCAACGTTGGCGGCGATGTGATCGAAAAGAACGGGCAGGCGTATGTTGTGCGGGGCATAGGGCTGCTGGATAACATCAGGGACATTGAGAACATCATCGTGGAAAATATCAACGGTACACCCATACTCGTCAAAAACGTGGCCGAAGTGCGGGAAACTTCCGCTCCAAGGGTAGGGCAGGCGGGGCTGGATGGAAACGACGATATCGTGGAAGGGATCGTGGTGATGCGCAAGGGCGAAAACCCGCACGAGGTGCTGGGGCGCATCAAAGCCAAAGTGGCGGAGCTGAACGAAAAAGTATTGCCGTCCGACATCAAAATGGTCACATTCTATGACCGCGACGTGCTCATGAGCTACTGCACCAGAACGGTCATGCATAACCTGCTGGAAGGGATCATTTTCGTGACCGTGATCGTGTTCCTCTTCATGGCAGACTGGAGAACCACCGTGATCGTGGGCATCATCATACCGTTGTCGCTGTTATTTGCCTTCATTTGCCTGAAGCTGAAGGGGATGAGCGCCAACCTGCTGTCTATGGGCGCTATCGACTTCGGGATCATAATAGACGGCGCGGTGGTGATGGTGGAGGGTATCTTCGTAATGCTGGACCATAAGGCCAGGCATTTCGGGATGGAACGCTTTAACCGGCTCGCCAAGCTGGGATGGATCAAAAAGACGGGCGGCGAGCTGGGTAAAGCGGTATTTTTCTCCAAGCTTATCATCATTATTTCCCTGCTGCCCATTTTCTCTTTCCAGAAAGTGGAAGGCAAAATGTTCTCACCGCTGGCCTGGACGCTGGGTTTCGCCCTGCTGGGCGCCCTGCTGTTCACGCTCACGCTGGTGCCGGTCCTTACATCCATTCTGCTTAAAAAGAATGTACGTGAAAAGCATAACCCCGTGGTGAATTTTTTTCACCGTACCGTGATGAAAGGTTTTAACTGGACGTATGCCAGGAAAAAGCTCAGCCTGCTCATCGCCATTTTATTCATGGGAGTTAGCTTCGCCTCCGCCCGGTTTCTCGGCTCGGAATTCCTGCCCCAGCTGAATGAGGGGGCATTGTGGGTGGAGGCGAAGCTGCCCATGAGCATGAGCCTCAACGAAACCGTGAAATTCGTGCACAAGTTCCGGCAGGAGCTGGCCAGCTTTCCGGAGGTGAATGGTGTGCTCTCGCAAACCGGTCGTTCCAATGACGGCACGGATCCCTCGGGCTTCTACTACGTGCAGTGCCAGGTGAACCTGAAGCCGAAAGAAGAATGGAAAAGAAAGATCAGCATGGACCAGCTCGTCGAAGAAATGGACAAGCGCCTGAAACAATACCAGGGCGTAGGTTACAACTATTCGCAGCCCATTATCGATAACGTTGCCGAAGCGGTGGCCGGCATCAATGCCAGCAATGCGGTGAAGATCTACGGGGATGACCTGGACGAGCTGGACAAGCTCGCCAACCAGGTGATCGCCCGCATCGGAGGCGTGCCTGGCATCAAAGACGTGGGCATTCTCCGTAACGTGGGCCAGCCTGAAATGAGCGTGCATCTCGAAGAGCAGAAAATGGCGCTTTACGGTGTAAAAACGGCAGACGCACAGGCCGTCATCGAAATGGCCATCGGCGGCAAAACCGCCACGCAGCTCTACGAAGGCGAACGCAAGTTTGATGTGCGTATCCGCTACGATCAGCAATCGCGTAAAGACGAAGAAGATCTCCGCAACCTGATGGTGCCCGCCATGAACGGCAACCGCATCCCGCTGAAAGAGATCGCCAGCATCCAGACCGTTACGGGGCCGGCATTTATTTACCGGGACGATACCAAACGTTTCATCGGTGTAAAATTCTCCGTCCGCGACCGCGACCTGGGCAGCACCATCGCCGAAGCGCAGGAAAAAGTGAACAGCGGCGTAAAGCTTCCCAAAGGCTATTCCATCGGCTGGACGGGCGAGTTCGAGAACCAGGTGCGTGCTACCCAGCGGCTTGGGCAGGTTGTGCCGGTAAGCCTGGTGGCTATTTTCATTATCCTGTTCATCATGATGGGCAGTGTGAAAGACGCGGGGCTTATACTGCTGAACGTGCCTTTTGCGCTGATTGGCGGCATACTGGCGCTGCATGTCACGGGCATCAACTTCGGTATTTCGGCGGGAGTAGGCTTCATTGCGCTCTTCGGGATCTGCATCCAGAACGGTGTGATCCTGATCTCGGTATTTCACAAGAACCTTCAACTGAAAATGCCGCTGAACGACGCGATAAGGATGGGAGTGGAGGAACGCATCAGGCCGGTAGTGATGACCGCGCTGATGGCAGCCATCGGCCTGATACCGGCGGCAGTCAGCACAGGCATTGGCTCCGAAACGCAAAAGCCGCTGGCTGTGGTGGTGATAGGAGGGCTGATAACCGCTACTGTGCTCACCCTGCTCATTTTCCCGCTGATATTTTACAGCGCATACAGGAATACATCCGGGAAACTAATACTTAACAATAACAATTAAAAATTAAAACGATGAGACCGCAAGGTCCCATTTTATTCCTGAACAATAAAAATGAACAAAATGAGACCGTAAGGTCCCATCGTATTCCTAAAAATTAAAAACAATTAACGAGGAAAAAGATCATGTTTCTGATGGCCGCCGCAATGATCACCTATGGTGGCATC
>CBFHAF010000612.1:0-3410 GCA_965653435.1 uncultured Chitinophaga sp. | reverse complement strand
AGAATGCGGATTTAAGCAGAAGGGCGGTACAGTATGAATTGAGCGGTCTTTCCTACAGGGAATTCCTGGCATTCACAGATGTGGTGAATGTTCCGCCTATTACGCTGAAAGACATACTGGATAATCATGTACAATTGGCGGGCGACTGGATTGCGAAGTTTAAACCTTTGCAATATTTTAATGACTATCTGAAATATGGTTATTATCCGTTCTTTTCCGAAAACAGGCGCACTTATTTTATCAGGTTGGAACAGGTTGTAAAGCTGATCATTGAAAACGACCTGCAATTCATTGAGGGTTTTGACCCACACAATACCAGGAAGATTTATCAGTTATTGTATATACTTGCTACAAATGTGCCTTTCAAACCCAATATTACCAAACTCAGCGAGAAAACAGGCATCAATCGTGCTACGCTTGTACAGTATATGCACTATCTGGAAAAAGCAAGACTGATTAACACCCTTTCCGCAGCAGGTAAAAGTATCAGTACGCTCCAAAAGCCGGATAAGATATTCCTGGAAAATACCAATTTGCAGCATATGCTTTCAGTAGAGAATGTTGACAAAGGAACACTGAGAGAATCTTTTTTTCTTAATCAGCTTCATAATGCCGGTTACCAGGTAGACCTGCCACCGGTAGGTGATTTCCAGGTGGATGAACGTTATACTTTCGAGATAGGGGGAAAGGGTAAATCGACCGGGCAAATTAAAGGCACTGATTATTCCTGGGTTGTTGCAGATGACATCGAAGCGGGTGCCTGGAACAAAATACCTCTCTGGTTATTTGGCTTCCTATATTAAAAAGGCCGGCAAACCGCCGGCCTTTTTAATAGTATATCATCAGAAAAAAATCAATTCCCTTTCGGCTTCGCAGGCATTACTGCCTTTGGATTGCTGCCCTGCTGTGCGGGAGGCGTGGCCGGTTCGTCTTTCTTTTTCTCTTTGTCCTTATTGTCTTTAGGCTGGTCCTTTTCCTTCGGTGTTTCCTTTGCTGGTTCGGTAGGTTCGCCGTAGTCGCGCAGATCTATGGTTTCGTAGTCGCTGGCGGCGCCGTTGCCGTAGTCTTCCGCTTCCGCGCCGGGCTGCACGTTGCTGTCGTAATTGAAGTACAGGTCGTTCTGCATATTGGCCGGTATGGGGAATTTGGAGTTGGGATCGATGCCCAGCGTTTTGTCCGCATACACTTTCTGCATGAACAGCGCCCAGATAGGCAGGCCGGTATTGGCGCCCTGGCCGAGGGCGGTGCTGCTGAAACGGAGGTAGTTGTTGTCGCAACCTACCCATGCGCCCGCAAGCAGCTGCGGCGTATAACCTATGAACCAGCCGTCTGTATTGCTGTTGGTGGTACCGGTCTTACCGGCAATTTCACCGGGGATGTTGTAACGGAAACGAAGCCTTGCACCGGTACCGCCGGTGGTGGTTACGCCTTCCATCATCTTCACCATGGTATACGCGTCAATTTCGCTGATCACTTCTTTTTTCTCCGGCACATTTGTTTCCAGGATGTTGCCGTTGCGGTCTTCGATGCGGGTGATATAGATCGGTGTGGTGATCACGCCCCTGGCCGGGAACATCGTGTAGGCCCTCAGCATGTCGAACAGGGAGAGGGTGGAAGTACCCAGCGCGATGGACGGATAAGGTTCTATTTTGTTGGACTGGAAGCCGATCTTGGTATTGGCGAAGTTGGCGAAAGCCTTTGCGCCGAATTGTTTGATGAGGTAAGCGCTCACGAGGTTCAGCGATTTGGCCAGCGCTCCCGCCATGGAAATGGAACCGCCCACGCTGCCTTCGGAGTTGGTGGTCAGCGTCCAGTTGCCGATGGTAATGGGCTCGTTCGGCAGCATGGTGTTGGGATTAAAACCATTCATCAGTGCAAAGCAATAAAGGAACGGCTTGAAGGTAGACCCAACCTGGCGCAGCGTTTTGGATACGTGGTCGTTCTTGAAATAACGGAAATCGGGCCCGCCCACCCATGCCTTCACTTCACCGCTTTCAGGGTCCATGGCCATGAAGCCGGTTTGGAGGATGGCCCTGGAGTATTTGATGGAATCCAGCGGCGTCATCACGGTATCGGTCACGTTCAGGTCCGGCTCGGTAAAGCTCTTCCAGGCAAACACCTGCATTTTGGTGGGGGTATTGAATGCCTTTTCTATTTCTTCGTCGGTTGCCTCGTCTTCTTTCATCTGCCGGTAGCGGTCGCTTTCTCTCATGAAAACAGGCAGGTCTTTCACCGCGAGGGGGTCTTTCCATATCTTGCCGGTTTTGATGTTGGACTGCTGCTGGAAGGCCTTTTGCAGGTCTTTCAGGTGCCTGGCCACCGCTTCTTCCGCATACAGCTGCATGCGGGGATTGATGGTGGTGTATATCTTCAGGCCATCGCGGTAGAGGTTGTACTCGGTGCCGTCTGCTTTTTTATGCTCCTTGCACCAGGTTTTGAGCTCTGCCCTCAGTACTTCGCGGAAGTAGGGGGCGAGGCCTTTGTTATGATCGATCTTGTTATAACGCAGCACGATGGGGCGGCTTTTCGCAGCTTCGCCTTCCGCGGCGGTAATATATCCTTCATCCACCATGTTGTTGATCACGGTATTCCGCCTGTCGCGCGCCATTTGCGGGTTCCGGCGGGGATTGTACTGGGTGGAGCCTTTCAGCATGCCCACCAGGGTGGCGGCCTCTTCAATGGAAAGGCGGGCGGGGTCTTTGCTGAAGAAGGTCCTGGCGCCGTTCTCGATGCCGTATACGTTATCGCCGAAGGGCACGGTGTTGAGGTAAAGGGTGATGATCTCCTTTTTGGTAAGGTTCCTTTCCAGCTTGATGGCAATCACCCATTCCGTCAGCTTTTGAAAGCCGCGCACAAATACGTTGCGCGCGCGGGTTTTGCCCTCGCTGTCCTGCTGGAGGTTGAGCGCCAGCTGCTGGGTGATGGTGCTGGAACCGCGTTTTTTACCGATGAGCAGGTAAAAAGGCACGGCGGCGGTCGCTTTGGCGTCGATCCCGGAGTGGCTGTAGAAATTACGGTCTTCGGTGGCCAGCAGGGCGTTGATCACGTTCTTGGAAATATCTTTGTAGTCTACATTGGAACGGTCTACCGATATATATTTCCCCATCAGGGTGCCGTCTTCGGCTATTACCTGTGAAGCGAGGGACGTCCTTGGGTTCTCCAGGTCCTCCATGCTGGGCATATGGCCGATCAGCCGGAGGTTGATGAGTAGCAGGAGCAGCAGGAATACCGCCACCCCGGCGCCAAAGGCATACCATAATATTTTTACGGATTTTTTCATCTGTATATTTTTCGTCTATTTAGATGGCAAGATGAAACCTCGCAAAATCCTCTGATCTGGCATCTTATTAAGCTCGGTTTCATATGTTAAAATGTGTGAAACAGTTTAATGCAAAATTATGCAGTTTTCC
>CBFHAF010000611.1:0-3420 GCA_965653435.1 uncultured Chitinophaga sp. | reverse complement strand
CGCCGCATGACATGAAAGGGCTGATCGGTTTGTACGGCGGGGAAAAAGGTTTTGAATCCAAGCTGGATTCGCTGTTTACAGTGCCCTGGAACCCGAACCATATTGCCCGCAACGTGGAAACGATGATAGGGCAGTATTGCCACGGCAACCAGCCGGACCATGAAGCGCCGTTCGCATATTATTTCATCGGTAAGCCGCAAAAGTCTCAGAAGATAATCGACACCATCCTCAACAGCCTCTACGGCATAGGGGACGAAGGCCTGGCGCTCTGCGGGATGGACGATGCAGGTGAAATGTCCGCCTGGTATGTGTTCTGCGCTGCCGGCCTTTACACCTTCTCCGCAACCGATCCCGAATACATTGTAACCGTCCCGCTTTTTGACGAGGTGAAGTGGAGGACCAGCACGGGTAAAATGCTGACCATCACGAAAACAGGAAAAGGAAGGGATCTTACCGCTATCAGGGTGAACGGTAAAACGAACGCGGGGTACTTCGTGCCGCACAGCCTGTTCAGGGAAGGAGGGAAGATAGAGATCGTGACAAAATAATATCCCGCTTCAGGGAATGGATGAGCCTGCGCATTGCGCAGGCTTTTCTTTTTTAGTCTTCGATGACCAGCTCGTCCGCTTCCTGCTCAATAGACTGTGCAATGTAGGCGGACGTTTGCCGGGCGGCTTCCGTCAGGGCTTCTTCTTTTGTTTTCCCTTCAAAAAAGAAATACAGCAGGAACAGCGCAAGGAAAGTATCGCCAGAACCGCCGAAGTTCCGCGACAGGTAAGGATGATAGAACGAAAAGCGGTTTTCCCCGTAAAGCTCCACCCCGATCTCTTCCGGGTTTGGGAGCATGCTGGTCACTACCAGCTCCGCCTCCGGGTAGCGGTTGCGGAACTGTTCGATATAAGCTTCCGGCGCGCCTTCTGCGGCGGGGTCGTTGCCGGTCAGTATCTTTATTTCGGAGAGGTTGGGAAAAACCATGTCGGACAGCCGGATAAGCGCGGGCCATCTTTCCGCGATCTCCACGGGCACGTACATCCGGCCATGGTCCCCGCAAACGGGATCGGTGACGATATACGCGATAGAGGGCCGGTACGCCCTGATCAGCTCCGCCAGCACCTCCGCCTGCTCTGGCCTGCCGAGGTAACCGATGTACAGGATCAGGCGTTGCCCGCGGAATACCGCCAGCTCGAACACTTCCGTGAGCAGTTTTTCAAAAGGTACATCCAGCTTGGTCACGCTTTTCATGTTCGTTAGCCCGCTCAGCACCACGCTCGGCACGGGCAACACCCTGGAACCCAGTATTTTGATCATTGCCTTCAGGCTTGCCGTGCCATGCACTGCGAAGCTCCCGACGGCCAGTACTTTCAGATTATGCATACGGACTGCAAATTATGCATTCCAATCCTTAACAATTAGCTAAAAAACGAGACCTGATTATTTATTACTTTTGGCCTTCCCTTCCAGGTTTGTATGATCAGGTGAATGAAGCCCGCCGGTGGCACGGGCAATTTCAATTAAACAATATCCGTATGACATGTAAGCAAGTTTTCAGCCTCTGTGTGATGTTGCTCGCGGCTGGCGCAGCCTTCGGCCAGTCCGGGAAAAAGTTCCTCGTTTGCGGGGACAGCAAGGTGCTGCTGGTGGATTATGACCGGTCGAAAGACAGCATCCCGGCAGTGACCTGGGAATGGGATGCCCATGAGGCAGCCGCCCTGCCCGGAGAATACCGTACCCGGATGTTCAATACGATGGATGACTGCAAAGCCATCAACGGCGGAAAACAGATCCTGGTCTCTTCCTCTTCAGGCGCAATCGCGATCGTGAACCTGGAAGACAAAAAAGTGATGTTCCATGCCGCGGTTCCCAACGCGCACTCCATTGAGCTGCTGCCCGGAAATCTTGTAGTGGCGGCTGCCTCTACGCATAGGGCAGGTAATAAGATCATGCTGTTCGATATTGCGAGGCCGGGGGAAGTTTTGTATACAGACAGCCTGTATTCCGCTCATGGCCTCGTGTGGGATGCAAAAAGGAAGAGCCTTTTCGCGCTGGGCTATTCCGTGTTGCGGGAGTACAAGATCGTTTCCCCCAAGGCCCTGCAGCTGAAGAACGAATGGGTCATTCCCGGCATCGGCGGGCACGAGCTGCAGCCTGCACCGGACGGCAACCATCTTTTTGTGACCGAACATCACGGCTCATGGGTGTTCGACATCAATACAAAACAATTCAGCAAACGCAAGGGCCTGCCCGATGCGGAAAACGTTAAAAGCCTGGGCCAGCTTAAATCCGGCCAGTACATCTATACCATCCCGGAAGAAAGCTGGTGGACGTTCCATGTGAAATTCTCCTCGCCCGAACGTTCCTTTGCTTTCCCTGATCTTCATGTTTATAAAGCACGCTGGTTTACGAACTAGCGGTTGACCTATAACTGTTAACTGTTCAATTTGTGTTCCCCATCCTTCGCGGATGGGGATTTTTTATGGTCGGGCACGCAGCCTTTCAATTTCCTTTGCCAGCGTTTTCTTTTCCGCGGCGGGCCTGGTGAGTGTAATGGCCTTTTGATAATGTGCGATGGCTGTAGCCGTACTGACGCCGGTATAGAGATAACCCAGCAATGAATGATAATAATTCAGCTCTTCCAGGCCCAGCTTTTCCGCTTCAGGTATGGCCTGCAGGTTGCCGTGCACTTTGGCGAAAGCAAAGGTCCGGTTCAGCGCGGTGATGGGGGAATATTCGAGAATGACCAGCTGGTTGTAAAGCTGCAGGATGTGTTCCCATTTGCCTTGATCCGTGGGCGTGGTATGCCAGTAAGCGATGGCTGCTTCCAGGTGATATTTGGATATCTCGCTGGTTGAACAGGCTTCCACGAGATAATAATTGCCCTTTTCGATCAGTTCCCTGCTCCAGCGGTTTTTATCCTGCTGTTCGAATAAAATGGCATCGCCCGCATCGTCTTCCCGCGCTTCCAGCCGGGAGCTTTGATAACAGATCAAAGCCAGCAGGGCGTTGGCTTTGGCCGTGCCGGTAAGCGGGTTCTCGGTGAGGATGAGCGCCAGCCGCATGGCTTCCGAGCAGAAGTCTTTACGGATCAGGTGATGCGCCGAGCGGGAAGCATAGCCCTCGTTGAACATGAGGTAGATGGTCCGCAATACGGTATCCAGCCTGGATTGTATGGTTGCGGCCTGCAACGGTCCTATCCCGAAACGGTCGTTGCGGAGGTTCGCCCTTGCCCTGGCCAGCCGCTTTTTGATGGTCTCGGTCTTTGAAAGAAAAGCCCCTGCGATCTCTTCCACGCTGAAGCCGCAAAGCACCTGGAGCGCCAGGCAGATCTGCGCTTCCGTGGAATTGGCCGGGTTGCAAACGGCAAAGATCATCGCCAGCTGGCTGTCTGTAATGGCCTGTTGTGTAAATTCCACTTCCTGGGCT
>CBFHAF010000610.1:0-3421 GCA_965653435.1 uncultured Chitinophaga sp. | reverse complement strand
CGACCACGACCGCGACGCGGTACTGCAGCGCCGCTTCGTTGACGCGGGTATTGGAATTGCCGTCGTAGGGATTGCGCAGGGTCATCATCTGGTATCTCACGCGTACATTGGTATTAGCAGTGGTGTTCAGGCTCAGCACCACCGCATTGTCTGCGCTGCCGCTGTTCAGGTAGCCGATCTTGCCATTATAGTTGTGTACGCCATTAGCCGTGGAAGACGCACTGCTGTTAGCTGCCAGCGCCTTATCTCCGGCTGCGGGCAACAGGTTGAAAGCGGAACCGGGGGCGCCGCTCAATGCCCAGCCTTGCCAGCCTTCCGGGTATACAGCAGCGGTGTGTGGCAGGGCGGAAAAGTCCTGCAGATACGGGATACTTTGCGGGACAGGGTTGGTGCCTTGCGCAAAAACCAGTAGGGGACACAATAAAATAACCAGGAGTAGAGGTTTTTTCATAAGGGTCTTTCGTTTTAGGTGGATTAATCGGGGGTTATAATTTTTATGTCCCTAAATTACGCCGGTTATTTTATCCGTAAATGAAATGACATGATGATTTTGTTAATTTAAGATGTGAAAAACATGTGATACCCGGTCAACTTGTCAGCTCCCGGGGCCATGGCACATCCTTTGAAGGCATTCTCCCGTTAAAAAACTGATATCATATGCAGAAAGGTGCAATACGTGTACAAACAGAAAACATTTTCCCCATTATTAAAAAATTCCTCTATTCGGATCATGACATTTTTTTGCGTGAACTGGTAAGCAACGCAGTGGATGCCACGCAGAAGCTGAAGACCCTGGCAAGTGTGGGAGAGTATAAAGGCGATATCGGCAGTACCGATATTACAGTTGTATTGGACAAAGAGAAAAAAACGATCACGATCTCGGACCGCGGCATCGGCATGACGGCCGAAGAAGTGGATAAATACATCAACCAGGTGGCTTTTTCCGGCGCGGAGGAGTTTGTAAAAAAATACAAGGGCCAGGCGGAAGGCGCCAATATCATCGGGCATTTCGGCCTCGGGTTCTACTCTTCCTTCATGGTGAGCAGCCAGGTGGAAATATTCACGAAGTCCTGGAAGCCGGACTCACAGGCCGTTCGCTGGGAATGCGACGGCAGCCCTGAATACCAGCTGGAAGAAACGGAAAAAGCAGAACGCGGTACGGACATCGTATTGCATATCAACGAAGAAAGTGAGGAATTCCTCGATGAGCACCGCATCCGGACCATCCTCGAAAAATTCTGCCGTTTCCTGCCCGTGCCCATCAAATTCCAGGATACACAGATCAACAATACAACGCCCGCCTGGGTGAAAAAACCCGCCGATCTTACCGCGGAAGATTACCAGAATTTCTACAAAGAACTGTACCCCTTCGCGGAACCGCCGCTGTTCTGGATACACCTGAACGTGGACTATCCTTTCAACCTTACAGGCATCCTGTATTTTCCGAAGATCACCAAAACGTACGAGATACAGAAAGACAAGATCAGCCTGTACAGCAACCAGGTATTTGTAACGGATGAAGTGAAGAATATCGTGCCGGAATTCCTGATGCTGCTGCATGGCGTGATCGATTCGCCGGACATCCCGCTGAACGTGAGCCGCAGCTATCTCCAGGGAGATCCCAATGTAAAAAAGATCAATGCGCATATCACGAAAAAAGTAGCGGACAAGCTCGATGAAATGTTCCGCACAGACCGTAAAGCTTTTGAAGAAAAATGGGAGCACATCGGCCTGTTCGTAAAATACGGCATGATGACGGAAGACAAGTTCCTGGACAAAGCGAACAAATTCCACCTGATGGAAGATGTGAGCGGCGGGGCTTTCTATACGCTGGACGAATACCGTACTGCTACGGCTGCGCTGCAGACCAATAAAGAAAATAAGCTCGTGATACTGTATACTACCAATCCCGTGCAGCAGGACAGCTACATCAGCGCGGCTACTGCCAAGGGTTTCAAGGTAGTGAAGCTGGATACGATGGTAGATGCAGGTTTTATCAATCACATGGAACAGAAGTGGGAGAACGTAATGTTCACCCGTGTGGATGCGGACATCCCTGATAACCTGATCGACCATGAAGCTACGGCGCAGAGTGTGCTGAGCGAAGAGCAGGAAGGAAAGCTGAAAGAATTATTCGGCGCGCAGCTGGCATTGCCGCATATCAAGGTGGAACTGAAGGGCCTTGGCGCTCAGGATCAGCCTGTGATCGTTACGCGTGGCGAGCTGATGCGCAGGATGAAGGATATGGCGGCGATGGGCGGTTCCGCTGCCAGCTGGTATGCGGGCATGCCCGATGAGATCACCATGACCGTAAACGCGAACCATCCCATTTACCAGAACATCCTGCAGGAAGGGAATGGCGAGCTGCAGCAGAAGCTGGTGCGCAACCTGGCGGACCTGGCGCTTCTTTCGCAGAACCTGCTTACCGGTGCGGACCTGACGGCTTTCGTACAACGCAGCGTGGAGCTGATGGGCAATAGTAAATAGGAATCTCTACAAATAAATCCCGAAGCGGATAGCCTGAAAAGGTTATCCGCTTTTTGTTTTCGGGCAAAAGAAGCACGGCAAAAAATAATAGGTGAAATAACGCAACGGAAAGGATGACCGTTGTCGTTATGCAGTCCGGTTATTATCACGCCGGTTGCATATATGAATTTCCGATAGATTATATATTTTCATAAGCTGGTGGCCGGTTTCAGGATGAAAATGATTGGTAATTGGTATAATCATTGCCTGAATAGAAGTAATTTGAGAAACCAATTTAGTAAAAACCATATCCTGCATTTCATGACTAACAGATTGATCCTGGGCGCCGCAGTCATATTATTGATGGCTGCATGCTCGAAAACCACAACTGTCGATCCGGTAAAAAAGGATCCGAAACCTGCCCCGCCAGCTAACCAGACACCTGCACCTTCCCAGGATACCGCGGGCTTCAAAACCCAGCAAACCGGTGTGACCTTTAGAAAAGTAAACAATCCCCAGCTGGTGACGGATTATGTATTGCAGATACCGGCAAGCTATAATACGGAAAAGACCAAACGCTGGCCGGTGATCATTTTCCTGCATGGAGTCGGGGAGCGGGGGAACGATCTTAATATGGTAAAAAGGGCAGGATTGGCGGGCATTGCAGCTAAAAATCCCAATTTCCCCTATATCGTGGTATCTCCCCAATGTAAGGCCAATACATGGTGGAATGTTCCCAGCCTTAATATCTTGTACGACGACATCGTGAAACAATACAATATTGATCCGAAGAGGATCTATGTGACCGGCCTCAGCATGGGTGGTTTCGGCACATGGGAATGGGTGGCAGCCTATCCTTCCCGGTTTGCGGCGGCTGTGCCTATCTGCGGAGCGGGGCCGGTGGCCAAGGCCTGCGCGTTAAAAACCAAACCGGTATGGGCTTTTCATAATGCGG
>CBFHAF010000609.1:0-3433 GCA_965653435.1 uncultured Chitinophaga sp. | reverse complement strand
ATAAAAGCTGAGCGCGGCCAGGTTTGCATCGACAATTTGCCCGTCGCGGGCAGGGTCGATTAACAGCATTGGCGCACTGTTGGTCAGGAAAAAACGGGCGTAGAAACCCTGTTTTTTACGCTGATAGGTTGTGGAACGGCTGGCTTTCAGGCCTGATGGGGCCTGAGAAGAAATCCCTTCAAAAACGATAACATCGCCATAAGGCGTGAAGTGGGAGAGAGAGAGGCGGCAGCTTAACGGTGTATCTTGCCCGGCACGGCTAATCGTCCAGATCTCGACAATATCGTGATCGTTTTTCAGTTCAGGAACATACATCGACAACACGCTTTGCGCACTATGATGTTCTTCTGCGCATTATTTGCAAACAATGCAAGCGCACAGGTAGACCCGCATTTCTCCCAGTATTATGCTTATCCTTTATGGCTGAACCCTGCGCTGGCAGGTGTGATAGACGGGGATTACAGGCTTACCGGGAATTACCGTAACCAATGGGCCAATTTCGGCAACCCTTACTCCACCGCCGGCGTTTCGTTCGACGCGCCTACCAAAAAGAACCTTGGCCTGGGCATTACAGCGCTGAACATGTCCGCCGGCGATGCAGGGTACAATTACTTCAATGCCATGGCCACCGTTTCTTACAGCGGCGTTAAAATGGGCAAGAACGGTACCACGCAGCTGGTGGCAGGCATCCAGGCGGGTGTGATCAACCGCCGGGTAGACCAGTCCAAGTTCCAGTTGGGAAGCCAGTACAACCCCGTGATGGGCTTCGACCCGAGCATTCCTTCCGGGGAAACGCTGCGCGCCACTTCTTCCACCGTGTTTGATGCCAATGCCGGCCTTCTCCTGTTTGACGGTAACCCCAATCACCGCTTCAACCCCTTCATAGGCGTGTCAGGAGCACATCTTACCCAGCCTGAAGACCCCTTTGTGGCGGAAGACCAGGAAAGCCGGTCGCTGCCCATACGTTATACCGTGCACGGCGGTTCACGCATCCGGCTGACAGATATGGTGGGTATCACGCCGCATGGCCTTTATATGCGCCAGGGAAATGCGGAAGAGATCGTTGCAGGCGTTTACTCGCAGATCAGGGTGAACCTGGAATTCGACCTGCTGCTGGGCGCCAATTACCGCATCAATGACGCCGTTACGCCGTTTGCCGGTTTCCATTACAAGAACTTCACGCTTGGCCTCAGCTACGATGCCAATACATCCAACCTGCGCAGGCTCACCAAAGGCAGCAATGCATTCGAAGTATCACTGTCATTCATCGGCCGCAAACGAAGGATCATGCAGCCGGAATATTTCATTTGTCCCAGGTTATAATCACCGCCCCAGTAACATCAAATGATGAACCTTATGAAAAGATTTACACTCATATGCATATTGGCGCTGGCGGGGCTCTTCAACTCCCTGGAAGCCCAATACGTACAGGATTTCAAACGCACGGCAGATGTATACTTCGAGCAGAAAGACTTCTACTCCGCCGCTCAGTATTACAGCAAAGCCTTGGGCACTTTTTCCGTGAAACCCGGCGAATACAGGCCCTACCAGCTGGATAAAGACGGCAAGAGCAAGCAGAAGAAACTGAAGGATTACGAACAGGTGGTATACCGCCTCGCGGAATCGTACCGCATGTATAACGATTTCGGGAATGCCGCGAAATATTACGAGGAAGCCACCAACTTCGACCCCGTGCAGTTCCCGCTGTCACGCTACTGGTTCGCGGTATGCGTGAGGGCCAATGCAAAAACCTCGGCTGATTACGAAAAAGCGCTGGCACAGTTCAAACAATTCAAAACAGGCTATAAAACATTCGACGATCATTCGAAGAATGCAGACCTGGAAATAAAGAACTGCGAATTCGCGATCGAAGAAATGAAATACCCTCCTCGGTACGAAGTGGCAAAGATCACCGGCAACATCAACCAGGGCGGCGCTAACTACGCACCCGTACCGGTGAACGACCGGACTTTCTTCTTCACTTCCTCCCGGCCGGACTCTTCGCTTATCAATAAAAAAACAAATCCCTTCGTCAATACCCTCTACGTTGCCACGGGCGACCAGGGCAATTTCAACAGCAGCGAAAAAGTGCCTATCCCCATGGAGAAGGGCGTGGAACAAGGCGTAGCGTCCATTGCGCCGGACGGCAATACGCTTTATGTAACCCGCTGGACGCAGAAGGACGGGCAAAAAAGATCCTCCATCTACCGCAGCACGCGCTCCGGCAACAGCTGGACGGAACCGCAGCTGCTCTTCAAGGCAGCGGAATACAACGATAAAGAACCGTTCGTAACTGCAGACGGAAAATACCTGCTCTTTGCGTCAGACCGCCCGGGCAGCGCCGGCAAGTTCGACCTCTGGGTGTCGTCCATCAACGGCGGCAGCCTCAGCGAGCCCAGCAACATGGGCAAAACGCTGAACTCCCCCGGCGACGAAAGCGCGCCTTTCTACGATCCCGCGAAACATATACTGATCTTCAGTTCCAATGGCCGCGTGGGCTTCGGCGGGCAGGACTTCTTTTCGAGCAAAGGCGATTTCAGCAGCGCATGGTCCACGCCGGAAAACATGGGCTACCCCATCAACTCCGCAAAAGACGACCAGTACTACGCCGGCCTTACCCCCGCCAGCGCCATGCAGAAAGGGTTCATCAGCTCAGACCGTGAATCTATCTGCTGCCTGGAGATCTTTGCATTCAAAAGAAGGGTGAAGATGGCCGGCGGCATGGTGCTGGATTGCGAAACGAACAAACCCCTCCAGGGTGCGAAGATCACCCTGCTGGACAGTATGCAGAAAGCCGTGGAAGTACAGCAGTCCGGCATTGCAGGCAATTACATGTTCGAAGTGGAAATGAATAAAAAATACCGTGTGGTGATCGAGAAGGATAATTATTTCTCCAAGAACTACGCTTTTAATACCGAGCAATTGTCTATGGTAGACTCCATGATGAACCCCACGGTATGCCTGAAACGTTTCGAGATAGACAAGCCAATCGTCATCAACGATATTTTCTACGATTACAACAAAGCTACCCTGCGACCGGAATCGAAAGTGATACTGGATACGCTGTATTACCTGCTGCTGGATAACCCGAAAATGGAGATCGAGCTGGGAGCGCATACCGACAGTAAGGGCACGGACGCTTACAACCTGAAACTTTCCAACGCGAGGGCCAAATCCTGCGTGGATTACCTGATAGGTAAAGGTATTCCCGCCAGCAGGGTGGTCAGCAAAGGCTACGGCGAATCCAGGCCGGTAGCGCCCAACACCCTGCCTAATGGTAAGGATAATCCTGATGGCCGCCAGCTGAACCGGCGTACGGAGTTCAAAGTATTACGGAATTAAATGCGAAGCGCTAAAGTTGTTCTTACCGGGAATTCTTTCCCACGATGAACCATATCCTATTCATATACAATCTGTAGCCGGGAAGAAGCCC
>CBFHAF010000608.1:0-3462 GCA_965653435.1 uncultured Chitinophaga sp. | reverse complement strand
TCTTTACAACAAGCGGGAACTCGATGTACTGGCACACAGCGTTATAGTCTTTTTTGACGATGGCGGTGTAGAGTTTTTTCCAGAATACTTCAAACTCCTTTACTTCGGGAGCGGAGGCCGGTTGGGCTTTTACCACCAGCAGGAACAGGCACGTGGCCAGGGATAGCAGGGCTCTTTTCATAGTTCCAGGGATAGTTGTTATAGATATAGAAATGCTAATATATGTAATTGGGGGATAAAAAGGAAGTTTCCGGCGGGGATTTTTTCCGGATCTGCAAAATATTTTCCCGATATGTGCTGATTATGATGGTTTGAGAGGGTATTTTTGTGCACCATCCAGACTTGTTAACATCAGAAACCCCTAAAATTCCTGACCTGTGATGACCCTGGGATGCTGTTGCCGCTGGCAGCAGCATCTTTTTTTATGGCCTTATTATGAACGGGCCAGCTCCCTCAGCCGTGAAATTTCCACCAGGGCCCGGTTGTAGTCTTCCAGCAGTTTATAGTATTTGTCTTTCCAGCTCTCGATCTCCGGCGTTTCGGGATCATTTTCGTCCACATGATTGGCGCCCAGGAATTCTTTGGCGCTGATCTCCAGCACCTGGCATACTTTCTTCAGCTGCTCAGGTGTGAACACGGGCTTTTCTATCAGGTTGTACAAGGCGCGGCGGCTGAGGTTCATCCGGTTGGCGAGGCGGGTCTTGTTAAGCCCCTTTTCTTCAATCAGCTCGTCCAGCCGGTGGCCCTGGTGCAGGTCTGTGGCGGGCTGTGAAGGTACACGGCGGGGGTGCGTCCAGGCGTAGAACTCATCCAGGGTGATGCCGAGCAGGTTGCAGAACTCCTGGAGCTTGGCTCTTTTGATCGCCTCCTGCCGGAAGTAGTAATGCGCGATCTGATTGGAAAAATTAGCCTTCCGCGCGAAATCCAGGATCTTCATGTGTTTGTCCCGAACGATCTGTTTTAAACGGGCGCCTTCGTGAATAATATTTTTGGGAATTAAATCCACTGTAAATAATTTTTATTATACTTGTAACAGGTGTCAATAAATAGTGTGATGCTTCTATTATCAATATAACATTTTTATTGACATTTTGAGAAAAACTGAATCAAAATGACAAATTTAACTGCTAATGGAAACAAACCAACTTTCATCCAACAACCTCCTGCTGGACCTGCATACTGAGATGGTCCAGCTGCCCAAAAGCTTCCGCGACCGTGTATGCAAGGAATGCGGCTGGAGCGAGGCGACCTTTTACCGGAAAGCGAAGGGTACTTATCCCTTCAGCAATGCAGAACGGGATAAGATCCTGGCCGTGGGGGACGGCCTGCTGAAGCGCATCCGGGACAGGAGCAACAAATACCGGGGCCGTTAACCTGCACAACAGCGTAAACATTCACCCCGGCACGGGCAATTTTTCAGGCTAACCCCCGCTTATTTCAAAATCCCAAACCCATCCACCATGCTAAACACTGAAACCAACCTCAAGACCCTTATCGCCGGTTTTATCCGGCACGTGCACGCCGAGGCGGGCGAATCCATCAGGCATATTACGGTCACGGTTCACGGCCAGCAGGAACATTTTGAGCCGGACCGGCGCATCCAGCACCTCGCTGCGGAAAAAACACCCGGCGTGGCCACGCTTTCCTACCAGGAAATGTCGCTCGAAGGGCCCATCGAAAACCTCGTCGTGTTCATCGCTTCCAGCAGGCGGCCCATGAGGCTGTAACAGGGCGGGCAGCAAAAAATATTATTGTTATCGCTGCACAACCCGGGCGGGTTATTCCCGCATCCCTATCCCCATCTTGAATACCAGGGGCATCACCGGAGATCATTCCGGCCCGGTGCCCCTGTTTTATTTGCCGACTCTCCCAAAACGGAAAAATCCAGCAAAAAGATATCAACTAAATTCTTCGTTAATTAAAACTAAATACTTAGTTTTATGAAAACGAACAGATATGCTCCGCAGATGTACCGTGTTATCCTTGCTGCTTTGCAGCACTCTTGCCGGCTTTGGGCAAGACCAATACGACAAAGCCCTGTTGATGGATTATTTCCAGGAACAGCAGTACGACAAAGTGATCGCTTATATGGAAGGGACTGTAAAGCCTGTGCATGTGAACGGCCTTGCCGTGCTCGCCAACGCCTACCTGCAGAACGGGCAGACGGCGGACGCGGAAAAAACCTACCAGCTCGTGCTGGAAAAAGATTCCAGCCACATTGCCGCCCGGCAGCAGCTGGGCAATATTGCACGGGCTCAGCAGCAATACGCCACCGCGGTCGCCCACTACTCGAAACTGGTGGCGCTGCGGCCGGATAACGCCATCTATTATAAACAACTCGCCAACGCGGCCACCAACGTTTCCGGCTTGCAGGACACTGCTTTCGCACTGATGAAAATTTCGTATAGCCTTAACCGGAAAGATGCATCCGTAGTTACTTTCCTGGCGGAAGAATATTTTGACCGCAAAGACTACGCAAGCGCGGATACCATACTCAGGCAATATTATCTTTCGGACACTACCAACACGCTGGTAACCGCCGCGCTTGTGAAATCATCCTATCAGCAGAAAAACTTCCAGGAAGCCGTGAACTACGGTGAACAGCTGCTGGCCGGCAATGTGATACACCCGGTTGCATATCTCTACCTGGCTGTATCGCACTATTCACTCGAGCATTTCGACAGCACCATCCGCGTGCACGATAAAATGATCGAAATGGCAAAAGACGCCCCGGAAACGCTGAAGTATTACGCTGCTTTGTCTTATGCACGGCTGAAACAGTTCGACAAAAGCAACGAGCTGCTGCAGGACTGCATCACTGCAGCAAAAAACCGTTCGCTGGACAGCTATTACACAGCACTGGCCAGCAATTACGAGCAAATGAAACAATACAGGCAGGCCATTTCCAATTACGACACCGCGTACTTCCTTTTCAAAGACCCCATGCGCCAGTACGGCATCGCGCGCATTTACGACCAGTATGTGCAGGACCCGCAGAAAGCGAAAAGGCACTACCAGCTGTTCCTGAAAAACTCGAAACCCGAAAGCCAAAATGACAAAGACATCCAGGCTTATGTGAAGGAACGGATGAAGGGGCTTTAAACTTTAAAATGATTTCCGCGCGAATAGCGCAAACGGTTATTGCAGTAAGCAGCATCGGGTTTGTGCAAGAGCCGCGGCGAAGCACTCTCCGAAATATTAAGCGTATCAATCAACGCAGGAGATTGCTTCGCCGCTCGTCCCAGCCCTGCTGCTTCCCGCAATGATGGTCTTTCCTAACCCGGCTCCTGTGGCCGGGTTTTTATATTCCAATTTGAATTAATTCAACGTTATTCTGACATTATTTGATATTGTTCAACCATAAATCATTAAATTTAAGCCCCGTTAAAAAAACCGATAACAAATAAATCTTTTTGGGAATCATGTCGTACCCATACCAACTCAAGAGCTTCGAAGAATACC
>CBFHAF010000607.1:0-3463 GCA_965653435.1 uncultured Chitinophaga sp. | reverse complement strand
TTACCAGCCCGGCACTAACTGGAATGCCATTTGCGGGATATATAACGGCTGTTCCGCCAAAAACATGCGTATGTTGAAGATGTTCCCGATATCGCTCCTGCTTTGCCTGCTTCATTTGCCCGGCCAGATGTCCCTGGCGGGCATGGCAACACCCCGTGAGCGGTTCACCGGCAACGAAAAGACCTATCATTATACCCTCGGCCAGCGGTCCATCCCTTTAAAAGTAACCTCCTACGGCAGCAGGAAAGACGTGGTGATGATCAGCCTGCACGACGATGAGACCACCGGTGTGGAAGCCGCCAGGGCCGTTTTGGAAAAAACGGGAGGCATTTTGCTCAGCATAACGAACAATAACCAGCGGAACATCACGTTCACACGGGGCGGGAAAACATACCGCTTCGATCCCAACCGGATGTTCACAAAGACCGGCATCAAAGCCACATTGCTGGAACATAACCGGCAGAGCACAAAATCAGCCGTCAACGCGATCCATGGTTTCAGCAACTTCGTATTGAACCAGGTCCCTTCCGGCGCGTCAGTGCTGATCGCCCTGCACAATAATGACGATGCGGGCTTTTCCGCGCTCACTTACATGAAAGGCGGCGAAAGTGAAAAAGATGCCGCCGCTGTTCATAAGAACGATGACCGCGATCCGGATAATTTTTTCCTTACCACCGATAAGCTCTTTTTCCGCAGGCTCCGTACTTCCGGTTACAACGCAGTCCTTCAGCATCACAAAGCGAAAGACGACGGCTCGCTGAGCGTCTTCTACGGAAAGAAAAAAAGGCGTTACATCAATATAGAAGCGGAAACCGCGAACGTGGAAGAACAAAGGGAAATGATCGAAATGGCCGTTTCATTTATCCGGGAAACAAAAAGCGGCCCCCGTAAGGGGATGCCGCGCAGCGCTGCCCGCCAATAAAAGATCAGGGCCGGCTGAGCATTGCCGGCATGAGCGTGGGGAAGGTCCAGGCGAAATGATGTTTTTCGTAAACGATCGGGGTATGCGGGGCTGTGAAGTTCCTGTAGGCTTCGTCTTTATATATTCCATACATCGCGTCCAGGAGGTTGGCGGGCCAGAAGCCGGTGCCGGAAGCGGGGCTGCCTGTGTTCGGGTTGCTGAACCATTTCCATTCCGCCGGGTGCTGCTGGTAATAAAGCAGGTAATCCAGGGCTTTTTTGATGGACCCGCCGCCGTTCTCCGGCGCGAACAGGTTTTCGCCGGTGGTATTGTATGCCACCCAGCAGGAAGCCGTAATGGGCGCAAGGGAGAAGTAGGTATACCAGAGGCCGTTCTTCTCCCGTTTTACTTCTTCCACCATATGGCCGTCTTCCGCTATTTTACCGGACAGGTCTGATTTGATCAAACGTATATTCTCCGCCATATCCGCATCATCGTCCAGGTAATGGGCGGCCAGCATGGAGCCGAAGCGCCCCCAGTCCGCCCAGTTGTTCTTCCGGTGGCGGATCCCGTTGGCTGCTTTCCGGTAAACATTTTTCACCCATCCTGCAAAACGCTCCCGGTCTTCTTTTTTCCATTTTTTAAAAGGCCGCATCAGGTCGCCGGCAATCACCATCGAAGTGCCGGAATAGCTCAGCACGAGCGGGCCGTCGTAATCGGAATAACGGGTGTTGATGGAGCCCCACGCGTTCAGGAAATACAGCGCTTTTTCCGCGTATTTTTCCTTGCCGGTAAGCTGCCAGGCCAGGGCGCAGGCGTACGCGGCAAACCCGTCGGTTTGTATGGATTGGGAATTTTCCCGGTGCTCTTTTGGTTTGATATAATACCCGGGAATGCTCAGGTCCGCCAGCGCGTGATGCGCGGAAGGCAGCGCCTGGTCAGCTTTCGCCAGCAGCTGCAGGCTGGCGGTGTAAAAGGGCTCCTTTTTCTGTTTGATCTGCTCTTTCACATAGGCTATCTGCGCTTTGGTATGCATGCCGCCGGGATGTTCGTTCGCGAAAAGGGCGGCTGTGCACAAAAGGAGTATGGCGGGTAATAAGAACGCCTTCAGGTGATATCGTTTCATAACATAACGTGGTATGTTTTAAAACTACTGATTATAATTTCTCCCTGCAAGTGCCTTTATCCTGTTTAGCCGGATTGGCTTATCTTTAACCGGCCCGGCACCCGGGCTGCATGAAAAAAGGTCAACAAAATCTAATCACCATTTAAAACCTAAAGCTGTATGAAATTGTCAAAAGTACTTACCATGATGTTGTTCCTGGTGGCAGGGCTCAATTTTGCCCAGGCGCAAACCACTCCCGCCGAATGGGCCAAAGAATGGGAGAGGGCGAAAGCCTATACCCTGGAATACCTGAACGCCATGCCGGAGTCCGGCTATGCTTTAAAGCCCACACCCGAGACCCGCTCATTTGCCGAGCAGATGCTGCACCTGACGGAAGACAACTACATTTTCATTGCCGCGATGGAAGGAACAAAAACCCCTTTTGAAGGATTGGAGAAGAATACGGCAGACAGGTCCAAGGAGAATATAACCAAGCTTGTTACGGCGGGATATGATTTTGTGATCGGCACGATCAGCAAGATGACGCCTGCCCAGTTAAACGAGCATGTGAAGTTATTCGGGCAGTTTGATATGACGAAAAGCGGGTCGCTGGCGAAATTGTTTGAGCATCAAACGCATCACCGCGGGCAAACAACGATCTACCTTCGCCTGGCGGGTGTTAAGCCGCCGCAGGAAAAGCTTTTTTAATGCGTGGCAAGCCAGCGCTGCAGTAAAGCCATCGTGATGAGGAGCAAGCCGTCATTGCGGGGAGCAGCGGGGAGGGTGTGCGGAGGCGCGACGAAGCAATCTCTCCGGTATTGGAGTATATCCATTCAATGAAGGAGATTGCTTCCTCGCCCCGCCCGCTTTGGCTCCGCTGCTCCCCGCAATGACGGACCGGGCTCTCCGCAATGATGGGCTGTTCCCTATTTTGGTTTCTGCCGTTTTAATTTGCTCCTCGCAATGACGACCCGGGCTCTCCGCAATGATGGGCTATTCTCTATTTGGCTTCTTCCGTTTTAATTTGCTCCCCGCAATGGCGTCCTCTGCCCCGTATTAATCCGGGATCTGCACCTGCTGGTCTTCTTCCGGTATCTGGGTGTTCTTTACCCTTTCCAGCACCATGGATCCCGCGAACCGGTATTTTAACGGGTAGGCCGGGTTGGTGATATCGTCATATTCATATTCCAGGTAAAGCGTGGTGTAGGTTTTCTCCAGGTAAGGCTGCACTTCGTCCATTCTCTTACTGATGGTATAAGTGCCTTTTTGCTGGGAGAAGTGGATGGCCGGGTTATCGGAGGCCAGGGTAACGGTACTGTCCTGGTTGAATGTCGCGCTTATCTTGTAGGCAGCCCTGTCCACAGCTTCTTCCTCTGTTACGCCGGCGTAAAAGAAGACGGCCTTTTCGTTTACGACCCATGTATTCCGGTAAGGCACCGTCAGCGCCGTCTGGCTGT
>CBFHAF010000606.1:0-3465 GCA_965653435.1 uncultured Chitinophaga sp. | reverse complement strand
ATGAGCTACAAAGACAAAAGTTACCTGCAAAACCACCCCGGCCCGCGGAAATACATCCATAATTTCGTGGTGAACGGGCTACTGCGGGGCACCTGGCTGAAAGACGAGAAAGGCAGGCTGCTGGCGGATTTCCCTATTCCTTTAAACAAAAAAGAAGAAAAAGCAGCCCGGGAAGCCATGGAAGATTATACCGCTTTCTTCGGGAAATAACCTTTTCCTGTTGAATATCAATCATTTTTCAGCCTGCAAAATAACAGCAGCCCACTGCGGTAAGAATATCAAATTAAATTAATATATTTATATTAATAACGTTTGACTACCCATATGAAAGTGAACGAGCGATTCAGCTGGGCAGTGGAAATGCTGCATGTGGACCCGGACGACAGGATACTGGAGATCGGGTGCGGGCATGGCATTGCAGTATCTCTCATTGCGCCGCAGCTAAAGAAAGGCTTTATTACGGCCATAGACATTTCGCCGGCTATGATAGACAAGGCCGTTAAAAAGAACGAAGGATTAAAAGCATCCTTCATCAACGGATCATTGATCGACGCCCCGATAAAAGACCGCCAGTTCGACAAGATATTCGCCTTTAACGTAAACGTGTTCCACAAAGACGCCGAAAAAGAGCTGGAGCTGATCCGGGAATACCTGGCTCCGCTGGGCGCGCTGTACATTTTCCACCAGCCTCCTCCCACAGACGATATTGAGGTGGCCAGATCGTTTGCCGACCGCATTTCAGGCGAGCTTAAAAAAGGCGGTTACCTCGTCAGGGATGTGCTGTACAAGCGCATTTCCCCCAGCCCCTGCGTTTGTATCATTTCCCAACCTGCCGTTCTGCGGAAGCAGGCATCTGCCGTAGCCTGAGAGCATTCCGCACTCCAGCCGGAATTTGCCTACCTTTGTACCCTTTAGTACAAGCAGCTGCGCATGAAATTTGAACAATACCGCATTTCGGAAGAATTAAAGAGAAGCCTGGAAGAACTGGGTTTTAAAAGGCCCACAGACATACAATACAAGGCTATCCCCTCCATCCTGAAAGGAGACGATGTGCTGGCAATTGCACAGACCGGCACCGGCAAAACCGCCGCTTTCGCCATTCCCGTTATCCAGCTTTTACAGCAGCAGAGCCGCTCCCGCACCAAAGGTGAGGTAAAATGCCTCGTGATGGTGCCCACCCGCGAGCTGGCCATCCAGATATCCGATGTGTTCAGACAACTCTCGAAATACACGCGTGTAGACATCATGGGCCTATACGGCGGCGTAGAACAGGAAGCCCAGATCAAAAAGCTGGATAAAGGCGTGGACGTGCTCATTGCCACCCCCGGCCGCATGTTCGACCTCATCAGCCAGGGCCACCTGGACCTCAGCCACGTGCAAACCCTCATCCTCGACGAAGCGGACCACATGCTGGACCTCGGCTTCATCCGCGATATCCGCGACGTGATCAAACACCTCCCCCGCCGCCACCAGACCTTGTTCTTTTCCGCCACTATCGACGAAGAGATCAAGGACCTGGCCTATTCCATCGTGCGCAACGCTATCCGCATCCAGATCTCGCCGGACGATCCCGTGTCCCGGAACGTGAGCCACTCCGTGGCTTTCATGGAAATGGACGATAAAAGGTTCTTCCTCGAAAGGCTCGTGCGCGAATTCCCCGAGAACAAGATACTGGTGTTCGTACGCACCAAAGTAAGGGCGGAGCGCGTAGCCGCCGCCATGGAACGCGTGGATATTAAAAGCCTGGTGATGCACGGCGGTAAAGAACAGACAGACCGCCTGAGCGTGATGAACGAGTTCAGGAAAGGCGATGTGCGGATACTGGTCACCACAGACGTGAATGCGCGCGGCATAGATATACCCAACGTGGATTACGTCGTGAATTACGACCTGCCGGAAGAGCCCGAGAACTACGTACACCGTGTGGGCCGAACCGGCCGCGGCGTGCAGAAAGGCCAGGCCGTATCGTTCTGCGCCCCCGAAGAAAAACCATTGCTGGAAGCCATACAGCAATACATCGGCAAAGAGGTGCAGGTGATGAAGATCAACAAATCCGACTACCGGGAAACCATCAGCTTCTCCGAAGAAGCGCCCAACGATAACTGGAAGCTGCTCATAGAACAGCACGAAAAAGCCATGAAAGAGGCAAAAAGAAAAAAGAAAAAGAAGTAATTGATTATTTTTATCAGAAGCTACTCCGGATAACATGATCAAAAAACTATGGTGCTGCCTGCTGGCAGCCGCAACATTCTCCACGCATGCCAACGCACAGGAAAAAGGTACCTGGGTACCCCTGTTCAACGGTAAAGACATCAGCAACTGGTTCGTTAAGATCCACCATCACCCCGTCGGGGAGAATTATGGCAACACTTTCCGTGTGAAAGACAGCATGATACAGGTGCGCTACGACCAGTACGGCGATTTCAACGACCAGTTCGGGCATCTCTATTTTGAACAGCCTTATTCCTATTATCATCTTCAGCTGGAATACCGTTTCGTGGGCGAATGGTATAAAAGCGCCCCTTCATACACGATCCTGAACAGCGGCGTGATGTTCCATTCACAGGACCCGCGTACCATGCCAGTGGAGCAGGACTGGCCTATTTCCATCGAAATGCAGTTCCTGGCAGGCCTGGGAGACGGGCAGCCGCGGCCTACCGGCAACATGTGCTCGCCCGGCACGCACATCGTGTACCAGGGTAAGCTGGATACCAGGCATTGCATCAATTCCACTTCAAAGACCTATGAAGGCGACCAATGGGTGAAGGCGGAGCTGATCGTGCTCGGCGATTCGCTGATCACGCATATCATCAACGGCGATACCGTGCTGCAATACTCAAAGCCGCAGATCGGAGGCCCGGTGGTGAACCGCTACGATCCCGCACAAAAGAAAGACGGCAAGCTGCTGTCTTCCGGCTTCATCGCCCTCCAGAGCGAAGGCCAGCCCATCGATTTCAGGAACATCAGGATCATGAACCTGGAAGGGATCGTTAATAAGAAATAATTGATAAACTATATTGACCAAAAGGCCCGTTGTTACGGGCCTTTTTTTTGCCAATAGACGTATAACGCCCAATGCATCCGCCTTTTTGCGGTTCTTTTAAAAGATCATTTATTTATTTTTGAAGACAGTGTTCCTGTTGACATACTGCTGTCATAACCCGCACGGAAATTTGTTTCATCAAACCTACAAACATGAAACACACTATCATTTTCCTGGCTATCGCTGTTATGACATTTACCGCAAATGCGCAACCCAAAAAACCTGACAATATGTTTACAGTAAAACCCTTCAAGATCGATGTGCAGCAAACCGTGCTTGACGACCTCCAAAACCGGCTCAGCCAGACCCGCTGGCCCGATGCGCCTGAAAATATCGGGTGGAAATACGGCTCCGACCCTGTATTCCTCAAAAGCCTGGTTGCTTACTGGCAAAACGGTTTCGACTGGCGCAAGCAGGAGTCC
>CBFHAF010000605.1:0-3466 GCA_965653435.1 uncultured Chitinophaga sp. | reverse complement strand
GGGCCAGTACCCTCTGCCTTTCTGGATAAGTGATGTTTAAGAACTGGCGCAAAGGTAATGGCAGAAACGTCAATTTTCCAAATACCTCCCGGGAATTTCGATTTTTACTAATTTTTATAGTAATTTATTAACCGAAAGTAATACTTTTTTATGTTGTCTGTTAACCCGCTCTGCTCGGAAGCGTTGCTCCAGTATATCTGGCTGTCCGGGCAATTCGACCGCCTTCATCTTCAAACGGTCACCGGCGAAGCCGTTTCCATTCTCAGCCCCGGCCAGCTCAACCGCGATGGCGGCCCCGACTTTACCGCCGCCCGCCTGCGTATAGGCGGCATGGAATGGGCCGGCAACGTGGAGCTGCATTACCGCACATCAGACTGGCGGCGGCACGGCCACCAGCACAACCCGAAGTATCACAATGTGATCCTCCATGTGGTGTTTGAGCACGACCTGCCTGAACCTGAAGGCGGGAGGCCGCTGCCCTGGCAGTTGCCGGAGCCGCACATCCCCGTGCTTGAATTGCAGCACCGCATCCCAAAGATCCTCCTCCGCCGGTACCGCCACCTGATGGCCCATACGGCCTTCGTGCCCTGCGCCCCGCTGCTGCACCGCGTACCGGAGGCCGCCTGGGAGAAATGGACGCCCCGGCTCATCGAAGAAAGGCTCGCCCGTAAAACCGGGGTCTACCTTAACTGGCTGGAACAAACCCGCTTCAATTGGGAAGAAGTATGCATGCGCGCCATGGCGCAGGGTTATGGCATGCCGGTGAACACGAGCCCCTTCCTGGAACTGGTGCAATCCGTCCCATTTATGCTGCTGGCCCGCATCCGGCAATACCGCTCGCGCCTGGAAGCCTTGCTCTTCGGGCAGGCAGGCATGCTGGAAACCGCCTTCAGGGATGATTATCCCAAAGAGCTCCAGGCGGAATACCGCTTCCTGCAGCACAAGCACGGCCTGCAGCCTATGCCGCCCCACCGGTGGCAATGGCTCCGGATGCGCCCCACATCATTTCCAAGCCTGCGCATCGCCCATTTCGCCGCCGTGCTGCACAACACCCCGCATTTCTTTTCCCGCCTGCTGGACACGCAGGGCGCCCCCGCGCTGGAAAAGCTGCTGCACGCCGAACCTTCGGCATACTGGCAATACCACTACCGGCTGGACGTCCCTTCCGTTCGCACCGCCGCCCCCGGCAAACACATCCTGCAGCACGTAATGATCAACGCCGTGGTGCCCCTGCTGTACCTCTACGGCAAACACATGCGCCTCCCGCAGCACCGGCAGCGCGCGCTGGACCTGCTGGACAGCCTGCCCGCCGAAAATAACCACATCATCCGCGGCTGGGCCAACGAAAAAGTGCCCTCCATTACCGCCACTGATTCGCAAAGCCTGCTGCAGCTCAAACAATACTATTGCGATGCAAAAAGATGCCTCGATTGCCAGATAGGGAAAAGCCTGCTGGGAGACGATATCAGCGAATGCCGGGAAGAAGATGAAGATTCACTCTGGGGGGCGGAAGCCCATTGAAAAAAATTTAAAAAAAGAAACTGGGCCCGGGTTATTCCGGGGCTGCAGGCTCAGCTTTTTTTAACGGCTTCCTTTGCTCTAAAAAACGGTTGAATGTAGCTGTGTTTCAGGAAAATGGGAGGAGAGAAGGAGATGGTATTCCGGGGATTCACCCAGGCGAAATGAAAGCGCGTTTCCAATTATGCGCTAAACAGTAACAATGTTTACAGTGATTGCGTTTCAGTAAAGATGCCAGCCTGGAATAACGGTGAGATTCATGAGGCCGTTAATGGCCCCGGGCATGGCAGGCTATGCATTTGCAGGAAGATCCGGGTAGAAAAATTTTCTTAAAAAAAGCTGAGCATACAGCCTCGGTTCTTTTCAAGGAATTCTTCCACCCGGATGCCCGTTTACCAGTTAAAGGTGACGTTTTGTTTGATATCCGGGTGAATGCTTTCCGCCACAGGGCAGGTATACGCGGCATTCTCCAGTATCTTGCGGTCTTTATCGGAAAGGCCGTGGCCGGCGGGGAAATCGAAGATGATATTGACGCCGGTGATACGTCGGGGCTCCGTGCCCATGATCTTTTCGACGCTTACTTTGGTGCCGTCGATGTTCCAGCCTTTGTCCCGGGCTTTGATGCCCATGATGGTGAGCATGCAGGAACCGAGGGCCGAGGCTACCAGGTCGGTAGGGGAAAACCGCTCGCCTTTGCCGTTGTTGTCTACCGGGGCGTCCGTATTGATTTCCGTCCCTGAGCGGACGTGCGTGGCCGTTGTTCTGAGATCGCCGTTATAAATGATCGATGCAGTTTCCATGGTGATTGATTTTGCATGTAAAATAAGTGTATTTTTAATAAATCGACCCTCCCGGCGGCAGGCGATAGGGCAGGCAACTACCAACTTATTTCTGTATGTTTGTATAGAAATAAAACATAAATCATAATCAGGCGTTTAATAAATTATAATTGCGCAACACGGTGAAAAAAATCAATGTACTCTTACTGCTCTTGACGGCTTCCATGACACTCTATGCCCAGGATACCAAACCTTCCAAAAAAGAAGAAAGGGAACAAAAAAGGCTTCGGAAGATCTCGCTTTTCAGGGAAATAGAGGAAGGGGATAACCTCTTCAACAGGGAATTCTCCGGCGGCGCACGCCTCAATACCGATGGCTGGACAGGTTTCCTGGAAATGGGATTCCGCAAGACCGCCAGCAAGATCAATTATTTTCAACTTGAGTTTTCCGAGAAAAGAGACCCCAAGCAGGACCGTTCGTCGAGGATGATCCCTGCCGGGGGAGGATTCTATATCAGCAGCACCCCCTTCGTGTATGGTAAAATGAACAACTTTTACCAGGCCAAGCTGGGCATCGGCCAGAAGAGGCTGATCGGCGGCAAGGGCAACAAGAACGGAGTTGAAGTGAACTTCCTGTATTACGGCGGCTTGTCTGCCGGGCTGATCAAGCCTTATTACCTCGAGCTCACCAACGACTCCGGCGACCCGAACAACCGGAAGATCGTGAAATACTCCGACGAGGTGAGGGACGATTTCCTGAACCGCGACCATATTTATGGCGCCGGCGGTTTCGGCCGTGGCTGGGGCGAAGTGAGCATCACCCCGGGCGTGCACGCCAAAACCGGCTTCCGGTTCGATTGGGCCCGGTTCAATGACGTGATATCCGCCCTTGAAGTAGGCATCAACGCTGAATATTATACCAAAAAGGTACCCATCATGGTAGATCAGGAGGGTAAGTCGTTCTTTTTCAATGCATATGTAGGAATACAGTTGGGAAAACGCTGGAATAAGTAACTTTGTACCTTAAAGAAAGGATTTGCGATGCAAGAACTACCCGTAATCGCGGCCGAACCGGCTGCGCAGAGAGTGAAAAAGCCCGACTGGCTTCGTGTTAAACTGCCGATCGGAGAGAATTACAGACAGGTGAGGAACCTGGTAGATACCCATAAA
>CBFHAF010000604.1:0-3469 GCA_965653435.1 uncultured Chitinophaga sp. | reverse complement strand
CCGGTATTTTGGCCAAGGTTCTTGTTCTGGTCGCTTTCGAAGGTAGGTACGGGCCAGAGGTAATGTTTCGGGTTGGTGAAGGCCCTGTTCTCCACGATGATGTATCCTTTCGGATCGCGGTTGAAAGCCCCCCCGCTCACTTTGATGCCTCTCACCGGCCTGTTCAGCACGGTTTCAGCGGTCTTCCAGCGGCGGATATCGAAAATACGCAGGCCTTCGAACGCCAGCTCTGTCCTTCTTTCACGGCGAAGGATGTCGCGCAGCTGCTCTTTGGTGCCTCCCGGGAATTCGGTGGCGGCGGCTTCGGTGAATCCCGCACGAACGCGCAGCAGCCTGATGCTGCGGTTCCAGGCCGCGGCGTCCAGCGTACCCAGCTCGTTGAGCGCTTCGGCATACATCAGCAGCACGTCTGCATAACGGATGACGGGCAGGTTGAGGGTGGAATTATAGTTGGAAGCGGTGCGGTCGTAAAACTTGCGGAAATAATAACCGGTAGGCGAAGCGCCCTGGTCGTCCACGCTGTTGGTGGCCGGCACCGAGCCAGGTTGTGTGAGAATGGTCTGCACCCTGCCCTCAAAATCTGTGATGGTGGCGCCATGGTGAATGATGGTAGCAGCAAAGCGCGGGTCGCGGTTCACATACGGGTTATTCTCGTTGTAGCCGGAACCTGCCTCACCGATGGCCTTGCCGTTGAGCATGATGTAATCGTCCACCAGGTCCTGCGTAGGCACCAGCGTGCTGCGCAGCAGGGCTACTGTTTGCGGCAGAAAACTGCGTTGTGTGCCGAAAGTTCTGCCGCCGCCGTATTGTATGTCCAGGATGGTTTCGCTGTTGAATTCGTAGGCTGTCAGGAACAGGTTGCCGTAATTGCCCAGCAGCGAGTAGGTACCGTTCTGCGTGGAGTTGATCAGCAGCTCGCATTCTTTCCTGGCTTCGTCCCATTCGCCGTTGAACAGCCTCACTCTTGCGCTCAGCGCTATGGCTGCGCCACGGGTGATACGGCCGCGGTCTTTTTCAGGATAAGCCGTATTCACGGGCAGATCGTTCCTGATGGCCGCCAGCTCGTCCAGCACAAAACGGATGATCTCCGCTTTGGAGGTACGCGAGATCGTTTTCGATTCTTCGATGGAGATGAGATTGGTAAAAAAGGGCGCATCGCCAAACCAGCCGGCCATCTGGAAATAGGAATAGGCCCTGATGAAACGTGCTTCGGCAATGATGCGCTGCTTCAGCGCCGCGTCCATCGAAGGCACCCGGTCTATGTTCAGTATCACGTTGTTGCATTTGCGGATGGCGCTGTAACGGTAGCCCCACTCTCCTCTTACCCTGCCGATGGAAGGGTCGTAGCTGCCGGAGGCGATAAGTGATACCCCGTTGAAACCTCCGCCGGATACAAATGCGTTATCGCTGAGGGCTTCATCTCCGAAGAAATGCCCGTCGTCGGACATATTCTCGTAGCAGCTCGCGAGCGCATCCAGCGCATCCTGCGCATCGCGCCAGTAAGCTTCGTCTGTAAACTCCCGCGTATTAGGCTGGTCCAGCTTCCGGCAGCTAAACAGCGAGGCGGTGAATAACAGTATGAACAATATTCTTTTCATCCGTTGATATTTTTTAAAGGTTTGCCGGAACCTTGCATGATGCCCGGTCCCATCAGTTAAACCTGTTAGAATTTGATGTCCAGCCCGAATGCGAATGTTGCGGCATTGGGATAGTTGCGGCCCGCAATGGCGTTGTAATTGGCGAAGCCCAGCTTATCGTCGTACTGTGTGAACTCAGGGTCTACACCCAGTTCCTTGAACCTTCTCGGCGTAAACGTGAGCAGGTTCTGGCTGGTGAAGTACAGGCGCGCGCTTTGCAGCTTCACGATGCCGGTCACGGATTTCGGCAGGGTGTAGCCCAGTTGCAGGTTCTTCAGCCGCAAGTATTTGGTATCAAACATCCAGTAATCCGAATAGGCGAAATTGTTGGCATTGGCGGTGCCGATGGTGAGCCTGGGATAGGAAGCGCCTGGATTGGTAGGCGTCCAGCGGTCTATGTGCTGTACGTATGCATGGTCTTCGTTATTATGGAAGGCCTCTACGATATCCCCTCTCAGGAACTGCGAACGCCTGCCCACGCCCTGCCAGAACATGGTGAAGTCCCAGTTCTTCCAGGCAGCGTTGTAGGTAAACCCGAACGTATACCGCGGGAAAGGATTGCCAAACACGTAACGGTCATCCGCATCTATCACGCCGTCCTCATTACGGTCTATGTAACGGATATCGCCCGGCTGCACCTGCTGGTTGTAGGCAAACGGCACTTTAGGAGCATTCTTGATATCGTCCAGGTTCTGGTACAGCCCGTTGGAGCGGTAACCGAAGTAAGACGCGATGGGGAAACCTTCGCGGATGATGTAGGCATAATCGGCGCCGCGGATGGATTCCTGCCCGAAGCGGATCACGCGGTTCAGGTTATCGGAAAGGTTGGCGCTTACCGTATGGCTTACCGGGCCGGTTTTGCCCCTGTAGCTCACTGTCAGCTCCCAGCCTTTGTTCTCTACTTCGCCAACGTTCTGCAGGCTGCTGCCGATGCCGGCAGTGCCGGGCACTTCCTGGGTGAGGTAAATGCCGGTGGTGCGTTTGTTGAAGAAGTCGAAGCTGGCGCTGAGCTTGTTGTTAAAGAAGTCAGCATCCACGCCGTAGTTGCTCATGGTGGAAATTTCCCATTCCAGCAGCTCGTTGTAAGGCGTAAAATCCGCGCCCGGATTGGCGGTGTTGTTGAACGGGTATTTGTTGGGATTGATGTTCACACGCGCCTGGTAGTTGAACCCGCCGATGTTGGAGTTGCCAACCTGGCCCCAGGAATACCTGAGCTTCACATTGCCGAAACGGTCGCGGAACTCATCCAGGAAAGCTTCGTCCGTTACACGCCAGCCAAGGGAAAAGGCGGGAAAAAACTGCCAGCGGTGGCCGGGCGCCAGCTTGCTGGAGCCATCGTACCGCCAGGTGAATTCCGCCAGGTACCTGTCGTTGTACACGTAGTTCACGCGGCCAAAGAGGGAGTTCAGTGCAAAGAGGTTTGGATTGGTGATATCATTGTAAACACCGATGGTCGCGTAATCCAGCGTACCGTCGGGTTTCGGTATGTACCCGCCGCCGATGGTCCATTCTTCATCGAGGTTGGTGCCTGCGAAGCGGGTGGCGCGGAAGCCGTAAAATTCATTCACAGCATCGCTGCGCGCGCCCACCTGGCCTTTTACGTAATGTTTGCCGAAGGTGTTTTCATACTCGGCGGTGGCGTATACGTTCGTGGCCATGTCCTTATATTCGGACACAGTCATCTGGTTATTTACCGGCGGGTTGGCCGTGGTGTAATAAGGAGCATAGCTGTATTTATTGACGCGGTTCCGGTAATTCTTGATGGAATAGGTGCCGGAAGCGTTGAAGTTCACGGTAAAATGATTGACCGGTGTAATGGTGATGTTCAGGCC
>CBFHAF010000603.1:0-3480 GCA_965653435.1 uncultured Chitinophaga sp. | reverse complement strand
CTAATACCCCCGTTCGTTCTTGCCTTCCATATAGTTCATGAACGCCTTGTTTACCACCCGGTTACCGCCCGGTGTGGGGTAGTTGCCGGTAAAATACCAGTCGCCGAGGTTGTTCGGGCAGCTGGCGTGCAGGCTTTCTATGTTCTGGTAGATCACTTCCACTTTGGCGTTGATGCCGGCGGGAGTAATGATCTCGGCAATTTTCGCGGAGATCTCTTCAGGAGTGAAGGGTTTGTAGATATTCTTCACCACGTTCTGCGCGTTGAGGGTGTTGGTTCTTTCGAGCTCTTTGCAGAGGCCGTAGGCTTCCTGGAGGATGTATTCCTTGCCCTGTTCGCGCAGCAGCGCGATGGCGGCCTGGAAGGCTACGAACTCGCCCATCTTGCTCATGTCTATGCCGTAACAGTCCGGGTAGCGGATCTGTGGGGCGGAGCTCATGATGATGATGCGTTTGGGCCCCAGGCGGTCCAGCATTTTAATGATGCTTTCCCGCAGGGTAGTACCGCGAACGATGGAGTCGTCTATCACCACCAGCGTGTCTGTACCGGGTTTCACGGTGCCGTAGGTGATGTCGTATACGTGCTGCACCATTTCGTTACGGCTGGAGTCTTCCGTGATAAAGGTGCGCATCTTTACGTCCTTGATCGCGATCTTGTCTATCCGCACGCGGCGGTTCACCATTTCGTTGAGCTTCTCTTCGTCGAAATCTTTACCCCAGCTCATGATCCTTTCCACTTTGATGCGGTTCAGGTAATCCTCGAGCCCTTTGATGAGGCCATAGAAGGCCACCTCGGCGGTGTTGGGGATGAAAGAGAAAATAGTGTTGCGAAGGTCGTTATCGATGGCTTTGAGCACGGTTTCAGAGAGATGATAACCGAGCGCGGAGCGTTCTTTATATATTTTTTCGTCGTTCCCGCGGGAGAAGTAGATACGCTCGAAGCTGCATGCGCGGCGCTCTTTGGCGGGAATGATCTGCTCGATGCTGTATTCGCCGTTTTCTTTCACGATCAGCGCGGTGCCGGGCATCAGCTCCATCACCTCATTCTCGCCCACGTTAAAAGTGGTGCGGATGGCTGCCCTTTCGGAAGCAGCTACGATCACGTCGTCGTTGATGTAATAATAAGAAGGGCGGATGCCGTGCGGGTCGCGGATAACGAAGGAATCCCCGGAGCCGATGAGGCCGCAAACGTGATAACCGCCGTCGAACATGCTGAAAGCCTGTTGCAGGATGGCTTTTACGTCGAGGCCGTTCTGGCGCACTTCGTCTTCTTTGTTCAGGAAGTGGGCCACTACTTCAAGCATGGCCGCCAGGTCGCTGTTCTTATGGGTTTCGCCGGGCGATACCTTTACGAAGTTGAAAAGCTCGTCTACGTTCACCAGGTTGAAGTTCCCCGCCATGCTCAGGTTGCGGGCCGGGATGGTATTGTAGCGGACAAATGGATGGCAGAGCTCCACGTTGTTCTTGCCCTGCGTGGCGTAGCGGAGGTGCCCCATGAGCAGCTCGCCGAGAAAACGCAGGTGGCCTTTCATGAGGCCGGGGTACTTGGTGATCTCGGGCTGGTATTTTTCTATTTCTGCAATTTCGTCTCTGATCTTACCGAACACATCGCCGATGGGTTGAGGCTGACTGCTGCGGATGCGGTGCATGAAAGGAACACCTGGTTCGGTATGTAATTTTACTGTGGCAACTCCCGCACCGTCCTGGCCGCGGTTGTGCTGCTTTTCCATGAGCAGGTAGAGCTTGTTGAGGCCGTAGAAAACCGTTCCATATTGTTGTTGATAATAAGAGAATGGTTTTCTTAATCTTATGAATGCTAAACCGCATTCATGCTTTATCGCGTCACTCATGCTGTAAAATTGAAGTCGCAAAGTTACGCTTAAATTTTCAAACCACCTCCGCCTTTAGCATTCCGCTAACAGTGATAGGATTTAGGCAGGGAACTGGTAGAAAACAGGCATCCCGGGCTTGTCCGGCCCGGGATGCAATATTTTTGATCAGGATCTTGTCACTACTTACTGGCCACCGTATTCGAGGCCGTCCACTTCGAGATGTTCTCGCACTGCCTGTACTCCGGCTCCACGTGTACGTAGAAGGTCGGGATCTTGTCCTGCAGCCATTTGTTCAGGGCGGTCACCTGTTTTTCCTGCAGCGTCCTTTGCTGGATGCGGGAATAATCGTCTTTCAGGTTCTCGCGGTGAGGCTCGGTGCGGGTTTTCAGGTATACCAAGCGTACTGCCTTGCGGCCCTGCTCGTCTTCGAAGATCAGCGGTTTGGTTACGCCGCCCGGCTTCAGGCTATCCAGCAGCATCACGATGTCTTTGGTGGAAGGATCGTTCAGCTGGTCGATGGTGATGTAGGTGCTGCCGGTGTTCGGGTTCTGCAGCATGCCGCCGTTGAACTTGGACATCGGCTCGTCGCTGTATTTGGTTACGGCTTCGCCGAAGTTCATTTTACCGGAAATGATATTGGCGCGGATGGTGTCCAGCTTGTTGATGGCTGCGCTGATGTCCGCGGTCAGTACGTTTGGTTTGATGAGGATGTGCTGTACGGTCACATTGTCGCCCGCCCTTTTGATCATTTTGATCAGGTGGTAGCCGAACTGTGATTTAACAGGGCTGGAAATATCGCCTTCTTTCAGGCGGAAGGCGGTTTGCATGAAAGCGGGATCCCAGCTCTTGTCGTTACGGTTGAGCACGTATGTGCCGCCATTTTCTTTCACAGCGGGGTCTTCAGAGTAAAGGCTGGCGTAAGTGGAAAACTCGCCTTCTTTTTTCTCTACTTTGCTTTTGAAATCGTTCAGCCTGTCGATGGCGTATTTATCCATTTCATAGCTGGCTTTGGGCAATACGACCAACTGGCCGATCTCCAGTTCTGATTCGTAGAACGGCAGACTGTCTTTCGGCACTCTTTCGAAATGGTTCTTTACTTCGGTGGGCGTTACTTTCACAGCGTTCACGATCTTGTCGCGCATGGCTTTCGCCAGCATGCTTTCACGGATCGCGTCGCGGAAACGTTCGCGGAGCTGATAGATGGTATAACCGGTCACTTCGGTCATTTTCTCGCGGCTGCCGTAACGTTGTTCCGCCCAGCGGATCTGGCTTTCGATACGGCCGTCCACATCGGCTTCGCTGATGGGCAAGCTGTCGCGCTCTGCCTGGAGCACCAGGATCTTTTGCGCGATGATCTGTTCTATGGCCTGGCAGGTGGCGTTGGCCGGCAGGGGCTGGCCTTCGAGGGCCTGCTGCTGCATGTCTACCAATGCAGATTCAATATCCGATCTCAGGATAATCTTTTCTCCCACTTTGGCGACGATCTTGTCGGCCACCATTTTCTGCTGTTGTGCAAATGCGCCTTGTAAAAGGAGCATGGCGCTGAAGGAGGATATTAAAAATTTTTTCATAGTAACGTTACTGTAATCTCAAAGTAACCAATAAAAAATTAGCCGCACAAAGACGGCTAATCTATTTAACAAAAATTTC
>CBFHAF010000602.1:0-3481 GCA_965653435.1 uncultured Chitinophaga sp. | reverse complement strand
GGTTCTATAATGGGCGCCAGCGAAGGGTCCTGGGCCAGGGCGGCTTGCAGGAATGGGTTGATGTCTACGGAAGTTTTGCTGCCATAGGAATTCACGCCGTTGTAGTTGGGGTCCGTATACTTTGTACCGGCGCCGTTGGTATTGCTGGTATCGGTGGCCAGCCAGTCTTTGGCGAGGGTATATTGCGCGTTGATCTTAAAGGCGAACTTGTCGTTCACTTTATACGCCCAGCGCAAGGTCCAGTCGTAATAAGGAGAGGCGCCCACCGGGTCGTTGCCGGCCCCTTTTTTTACATGGTTTACGCCCTGGGTGATCTGGAAGCTGAGGCCCTGGTATTTGAAGGGGTCCTTGCCCGTCATCACCAGCGTGCCGTTCAGCCCGCGGGAGCCGTACAGGGCGGAAGAAGCGCCGGAAAGCACTTCGAGGTTGTCCACATCCAGCTCCGTAAGCCCGATGGAAGCACCCAGCGGGAAGTTAAGCCCCGGCGCCTGGTTGTCCATCCCGTCTACGATCTGCGTGAAGTTGGTATTGCCGCTGGTATTGAACCCGCGGGTGGTAACGGTGGTGAAGGTGAGGCTGGACGTGGTGATGTCTACTCCTTTCAGCCCCTGCAGCATGTTGTAATAGTTGGTCTGCGCCGAGTTGATGATGTCCTTGTTGTCGATCCGCTCAATGGTCACCGGCGATTCGATCTTTCGCTGCACCTGCCGGCTGGCGGACACGACCACTTCATTGCCCAGGATGCTGGCGGGGTCCAGCATAATGTTCAGCGGCCCGGAACCGGTCACTTCCACTTCTTTTGAGGCGTACCCGATGGAGGAAAAGACGAGCGTAACGGGGAGGGCGGCGTGCAGGGTGAACCGGAAATTCCCCTGGTCGTTGGTATAATCGCCGTAGGGGGTGTTCCTCGCTTTTACGGACACGGCGGGCACAGCTTCCCCGGTGGCGCTGTTGCGCACTTTGCCGGAGATCACATGCTGCGCTCCCAGGCCGGCGAGCCCGGTGAACAGTCCGAGTATGGTCAGTAGCATCAGTTTGGTCATGGTCAGGGTCATTTTGGTTGGAATGGTAGCAGCGATATTAGTAAAAAGGGTGCAGCGCCGCGAGCGAGGCGGCCGCTTTGGGGTGAACGGGGGGAATTGCGGGGTGAAAATGATGCGCCGGGGTGAGCCTTGTTCCGGGAATAAGACGAGGGTTTTACTACGGTTGTACTACGGTATCACTACTAAAGCACTACTAAAGCTCTACTAAAGCATTACTAAAGCATTACTGTAGGCATATGGTTTTTAAAAGGTTTACCCGGTGGTCTAGTCCTGGAAAAATGAGGAAGACGGGTATGAATTACACTTGCTGAATTATTCCCCGGGGCAAAATCATACCGTCACCGTTACTTTATCGATTCCCTTCATCACCAGGAAGCGCGCCTTTGTATGTTTTTTGAATTTCACCATATAAGGACGGTGCCCGGTAAAACCATGCCCGGAAGCCGGGGAGGGCTGCCGGTATCACCGCTGTACTCCCCCGTATGAAAAGTGATGCAATCCTGTATCACAAGTGATACAAACCGGTATCAGAAGTGATATGCAACGCCTTAAAGTACCTTTATCCACGGGTTTGACCGGGCTTTGCCCCGGGGTTGCTACGGGTGTGATACGAATCTGAGGCGGGTCTGATGCGGAGTTGACCAGGCGCTATTCCGCCGGAACAAACCGCTGCAGAAAATCAGCCAGGTAAGAACCGGATACGGGCACCGTTACTTCATCGATTCCTTCCATCACCAGGAAGTGCCCTTTTGTATGTTTTTTGAATAAAAGCACTTTGGAGATGTTCACCATATATGAACGGTGCGCCCGGATAAAACCATGCCCTGAAAGCTGCGGTTCCAGCTTTTTGAGGGAGCTGCGGATCAGTTCTTTTTTCACTGCGCTGCCGTTGCGGTAGTAGAGATGGACGTAGTTGTCTTCCGCTTTCAGCAGCAACAGGTTGGAGGGGCAGAGCGTCATCGCCAGCTTGCCGTATTCGTCGCGGATGTGCAGTTCTTCCGCCGCCTGCGGCAGGGCTGCGGGTGTTTGTGCAAGGCGTTTTAGCCTGCCTGCGGCCGCGCGGCCCTGGAACCAGAGCAGGGCCATGGAGTAGGGCAGGGCCATTACCCCGAAACCGTATTTTAAAGTATCGGCATACTCCGGCCAGGAATATTCCAGGTAATCGTGCATGCTCACATTCACGACGTTCACGATCAGCGCCACCAGCATCACTTCGCCGGTGAACCAGGCCAGAAACTGCCAGTGCCTGAGCGGCCTTTTCCCTTTCAGCCTGATAAGCCCGAACTGGGAAAGGGACATGCCCGCGATACCGCTAAGGGAAAAAGCGCAGAACACGCCCTCCACAGACAGCGGCCCGCCTTCATACCACTGGTTCATATTAAAAGGGGAGAAGATGTACATGAAAAGAAAACTGAAGACCCCGCAGAACAGGATCAGGAAAACCCTGTTCCCCACAGGGTCCAGCAGCTGGAAAGGCGCATTGAGCCATCCCGGCAGAGCCGCGTTGCCGTTCATTGGAATAGTGAGCGTATTTTTCATATGCCGTGGATTGTACGTTTAAGGTAGAATTCTTTTTTGAATAATGGAAAGCCGGGTATAACGGCTGCAGCCGCACCGCTGAGTTTGTGCGTTGCCGTTATTTTTTTATGGAATTCCCCCGGTTCCGCATCTCAAAAAAAAATCCGCCATGTTCCTCACCGCATTGTCCATCATCACCCTCACCACGGGCGGCATCGCCCTTCCGCAAGGCTACCAGCGCATTCCCCAGCCGGCCGGCTCTTTCGGCGAATGGTTGCGGAGCGTGCCGCTCAAACCCGGCAACACGGTTTACCTCTTCGACGGCCGCCCCAAATCCAACCAGTCTGCACAATACGCAGTGCTGGATATTTCCGTCGGCCGGCGTGACCTCCAGCAATGTGCGGACGCGGTGATGCGCCTCTATGCTGAATACCGCTATGCGCATGAGCAGTACAGCCGCATCGCCTTCCGCGCTACAGACGGTACGCTGATGGATTATGACGGCTGGCGCAAGGGAGACCGCTTCGTTTTGTCCGGCAGCCGCCTCGTGCGGAAACGCAGCGCACAGCCCTGCCATACCCGCGCATGTTTTGAGCAGTATCTCCAGACGGTATTTTCTTATGCCGGCACCCTGTCTCTCCAGCGCGAGCTGCAGCCCGCGGGCAACGAGGTCAATCCCGGCGATGTATTCATCCAGGGAGGCTCTCCGGGGCATGCGGTGATCGTGATGGACGTGGCGCAGAACAGTAAAGGGGAAAGGATCTTTTTGCTGGCGCAGAGTTATATGCCCGCGCAGGACATTCATATCCTGAAGAATCCTGCATCGGCCTCGCCCTGGTATTACAACAAACCGCAGCAGGCGCTGCAAACGCCAGAGTGGGATTTTCCGGCCGGTTCGCTAAGGTCTTTTAAATAAAAAA
>CBFHAF010000601.1:0-3497 GCA_965653435.1 uncultured Chitinophaga sp. | reverse complement strand
GGCAATTATCTCGATATGCCTGGTGCGCTCAAACAAGCCCTCCGCGCGCTCCCCTTCACTCCCGCGGAAATGGAAGCAGGCATGGCGCATAAGACCCTGCGGCAGTTCTACCAGTTCAATAAACCCTTTGCCAACACCGGCGGCCAGGCCGTGGAGCAGACCGTGGAAACCATCCGCCACTGCTACCATGAACTGCTGCAGCTCAATGCCCAATATATCCTCATCAACGTGGGCCAGCGTTTCCGGGAACATGTGCAGCTCAGCAACCGCGCGCTCACACAGGTGCCGGAAGAGCAGCAGGAATTCGCTAAACAATATGCGGAAGGCCGCAAGATACTGGAGAACGAATTCTCCAAAAGCATGCGCTACAAAAGCATCCGCGAGCTTTGCTCCCGCGGCAGCGGCCTCGTGCTGCGCGACCTGAAGCCGGTCTGGCTCATGAGCCCGCTCAGCGTGAGCGACGCCTTCCCGCTGGACCAGCCTTTCTTCGACGCCGTGATATTCGACGAAGCCAGCCAGATCACCCTGGAAGAAGGCGTGCCCGCGCTGTACCGCGCACCGCAGACCATCATCGTGGGAGACGACCGCCAGATGCCGCCTACGGACTTCTTCTCCGCCAAATCCGGCGACCCGGACGACCTGGAGCGCAACGACGAAGAAGACGAGATCCTCAGCGCCGATGCAGACAGCCTGCTCACACAGGGCGCGCGCAAAATGAACAGCCTCATGCTGGGATGGCATTACCGCAGCCACTCCGAAACCCTCATCAGCTACAGCAACCATGCCTTCTATGGCGCAGGCCTGCTCACCATACCGGACAGGAGCATTCACAATGCAGAAAAACCCGCCATCAGCGTACAACAGTCTTCGGATGCGCTGTTCAACGTAATTGCCCTGTTCGACCGCAGCATCAGCTACCACCACCTTCCGGGCGGCACCTATGCCAAACGCGGCAACAACGCCGAGGCGGCTTACATCGCCCATCTCGTGCGGGAGCTGCTGCTGAAGAACACGAAAGAAAGCATCGGCATCGTGGCATTCAGCCAGGAACAGCAGCACTGCATAGAAACCGCGCTGGAAGCGCTTTGCGCCAACGACAAACGTTTCGACGAGCTGCTGGAAGACGCTACCGAGCGCACGGACGAAGGCCAGTTCACCGGCCTGTTCGTAAAGAACCTCGAAAACGTGCAGGGCGACGAGCGGGACATCATCATCATGAGCGTCTGCTACGCGCCCGACCATCGCGGGAAAATGAGCATGCACTTCGGCCCCATCAACAAAAAAGGCGGGGAAAAGCGCCTGAACGTGATCTTCAGCCGCGCGCGGCAGCACATGGCCATTGTAAGCAGCATCCGCCACCACCAGATCACCAACGTATACAACGCCGGCGCCAATTACCTGCGCCGTTTCCTGCAATACGCCGAGAACGTGAGCACCGGCAACATGGCCGCCGCCCGCAACATTCTCGACGGCCTGGCGGCGGGCAAAACCCCGCAGCGTTATCGTGCAGGCGGCACCGTTATACTTAAGGAGATCAGGGAGCAGCTGGAAAAGCTGGGCCTGGAAGTGTCCGAACAGGTGGGCCAGAGCGGCTTCCGCTGCTCGCTGGCCGTGAAGGCGGATGCAAAGGATAAATCCTATTCCCTCGGCATACAGGTGGACGATGAGGAATGGTACCGGCATGAAAATGTACTGGAACAATACTACCAGCGCCCCGCCGTGCTGGAAAGCTTCGGCTGGCAGGTGCTGACGGTGTACGCGAAAGACTGGCTGCAACAGCCGCAGAAGGTGATGGAAGACATCCTGCGCCGCCTCGGCAAGCCGCAGCAGGCCGCGCCGCTCAATGCCCTCATCCCGCAGGATACCGTGCCCGCGGGCACCACCCGGCTTTTGCAGGGCGAAGGGAAATCGGAAAAATTCTGGGAGGCGGCCGTAAGCGGCTCGAAATTATTCATCCGGCAGGGCAAAACCGGCACCAAAGGCCAGATACAGGTGAAGACCTGCATAGACGCCGCGGATGCTGAAAAGGAAAAAGAAAAGCTGGTGGAAGAAAAAAAGAACAGCGGCTGGAAACCAGCCGGCGAAGAGGCCTCCCCGGGGCAGCCTGACAGCGGCCGCGCGATTCTTCCCGTGTTCGTCTGCACATTTGCATGGATGATCTACTCTCCGTACAGTTTTCGCAAGCGGTTGATAGCTTTGGCATGAAGCAAACACCGTTAAAACCATGAAAGCATCTACAGAAAGAAAGATCATCCGCTGGGCGCATATCCTGCTGAGCATACCGATCCTGGGATATATCTACGGGCCCGTTGCAAACAATCCTTCCGCGGCCGGCGCGGTACGGTTCGTTTTCCTGCCGGTAGTGGTGCTCAGCGGCCTATGGATGTGGAAGCGGCACTTGTTCAGGAGAAAAAAGCAGGGAAAAGCGGCCTAGATCGCCATCAGCCTTGCGGCGTTATTGCTGGCATAGCTGCGCAGCAGGTTCAGGATAAAGTCGTTCTCCGGGTACTGCGTCAGCCAGTCCTTCAGCATTTCGCTGCCTGAAACCGCCACATCGCGCGGAACGTAGCCCATGCCGTAGAATTTGCCTTTCTCCATCAGGATGCAGCTCTGTTCGGACGCCATACGGCCATTGTCCAGTATCACGAACGATGGCTGCTCCGATTGCAAATATTCTACCGCCTGCATCACGCGTTTGTTGTATTTCGCGGGCTTTTCCTTTTTGTTGCAGGCGCCTTTGCAGGTCTTATCGGCAATGCCCACGCATTCGTCGTGGCTCGTTTGCAGGAAACACAGCTTGGGGCAAAGATTGAACTCACGGATCAGCTCCCGCAGCCGGGTATGGCCTTCGGCGATCATGTTGAAGGTATAGACCGGGGTGCTGTATTTCCTTCTCTTTTCTATCGCCAGGCGCAGGTAACCCTGCTGGTCTTCGAACAGGTAAAACCCGAACTTCGATTCGATCCTTTTTTGTGCATTGTTGTATTGCGGCCAGAGGCGGCGTATTTCCACGGATTCGAGGATGAACGCCATCAGCTCCGTGCCGGTCTTTTCGTAAGTGATGCTGTGAATGTTCCGGATGAACTCCTGCCGCTGGCGGCCGGCGTTGTTGCCCGTAAAGTGGCTGGTAACGCGTTTGCGGATGTTGCGCGCTTTGCCGACGTACACCACTTTTCCTTTTTCATTATGAAAATAATATACGCCGGGCGTGGAAGGCAGCTCTTCCACATGTTCCTGCGGCAAGTGGATGGGCAACCATTTGTCCTTGGAGCGGCCGTTGAGCGCCTGCTCAATAGCACCCTGCGTATCGGAAGCCATGAGCATTTCGAACAGCTGCACGGTGGCCAGCGCATCGCCGGTGGCGCGGTGGCGGTTCTGGATATTGATCTTCAGCTGCCGGCACAGGTTGCCCAGGCTGTAACTGGGGAAACCGGGGAATACCTTGCGGCAGAGCCGCACGGTGCAGAGCTTTTTGTATTGAAGCCGGTACCCGCACA
>CBFHAF010000600.1:0-3500 GCA_965653435.1 uncultured Chitinophaga sp. | reverse complement strand
CGTTATCGTTATGCCGAGGTGCTGCTTAATGCCGCCGAAGCGGCTTTTGAGCTGAACCAGCCTGCCGTGGCCGCAGGGTACATGAACCAGGTAAGGGCCCGCGCAGGCCTGGTAACACCGCTGCAAGCGGGAGAGATCACGCTGGCTAGGATCATGCATGAAAGAAGGGCAGAGCTTTCCTTTGAAGGTCATATCGTTTTCGATCAGAAACGCTGGCGCAACGCGCATGTGATCTGGGACGGGCAGGCCATGTCCGAAGCCGACCTGCTCGCCAATATCGGCGCACCCGACAAAAGGAATACACAACCCTTCGGCCTGTGGAGCTACAAGCTGCACAACCCCGGCAACCCGAATCATGGCAAATGGGTGTTTAAAGTCGTAAAAAGCCCGCTGGTGACAGGTTCTAACAGGTTCCGGATGGGAAACTATTATTCCTTCATCGACGACAACATCCGCTCCAACAATCCCAAGATCGTAAGACAACCGAACCAGGACTAACCAAAACATCCGATCATGAAAGTATCAAACTATATTATAGCAGTGCTTCTTACCGGTCTGGCCGCTTCCGGCTGTAAAAAGGACAATTATGACCCTCCCTCATCCATGCTCAGCGGCCGGCTGCAGTACCAGGGAGAGGAGATCCACGTGGAATACAACCAGGTTCCTTACCTGTTATACCAGTATGGTTTCGGGAAAGTAGGGCCTGTGCCCAATACCAATTTTGAGCAGGACGGTTCATATTCCGTGCTGCTGTTCGACGGGGAATACAAGATGATCATTCCCGGGGGGCAGGGGCCTTTCCTCTGGAAAGACACACCTGGTTCCGGTTCCGACACTATTGTCGTGAATATGAGAGGCAGCCAGACCCATAACATCGAAGTGACTCCTTATTATATGATACGCAGCCCGCAGTTCACAGTGTCTAACGGCAAAGTGAACGGTACTTTCAATATCGAGAAGATCATCACCGGCGCCAACGCGAGGAACGTGGAAAGGGTGAACCTGTATCTCAACAGGACCGCTTTCGTATCCGGCGGAAGCAACTACAACGTTGCATCCGTTTCCCGGCCTGGCGGAGAGATCACCGATCCGAACAACGTGGCGCTCAGCGTAACGATACCGGCGCTAACGCCCGCCCAGAGCTACATATACGCCCGCATCGGGCTGAAGATACAAGGGGTGGAAGACATGATCTTCTCACCCGTGGTAAAGCTGGACCTTTAAAAGCATTATACAGGCGCGGCTGTTCCGGAAGCGGAGCAGCCGCCTTCTTCAATAAGCAACAAAACCGATACGATGACAAAAAACAATGTGAAATCTTTCCTCCTGTTTGGCCTTTTAACGATGGCGCTGCAAAGCTATGCGCAGCAGGAAAGAGCAGTATGGTCCAAAGAAAAAGCGAACGAATGGTACAGCAGGGTGCCCTGGATGGCGGGCGCCAACTTCTATCCCGCCAACGCCATCAACCAGCTGGAGATGTGGCAGAAAGAAACCTTCGATCCCGCCACTATCGACCGCGACCTCGGGTATGCCGCCGGCATCGGCATGACCGTTATGCGCGTATACCTGCACCACCTGGCCTGGGAAACGGATAAGGAAGGATTTATAGACAGGATGAAACAATACCTTTCCATTGCGGACAAACATCATATCAAAACCATCTTCGTTATTTTCGACGATTGCTGGAACGATACCTATAAACCCGGCCTGCAGCCCGCGCCCAAACCGGGTGTTCACAATTCAGGCTGGCTGCAGGACCCCGGTAAGCTGCTGCATACCGATCCCGCATTGATCACTACGCTGGAAGCGTATGTGAAAGCCGTGCTCACCGCTTTCAGGAACGACAAACGTATCCTCCTCTGGGACCTTTACAACGAGCCCGGCAATTCCAGCTACGGCAACAAAAGCATGCCGCTGCTGCAGAAAGTATTTAGCTGGGGCCGCACCGTAAACCCTGACCAGCCGCTGAGCGCAGGCGTATGGAAATTCAGCCTGAAAGAGCTGACGCAGTACCAGCTGGACAATTCAGACGTGATCACTTACCACGATTATACCGATGATCAAAGTCATTTCCACGTGGCGGACTCGCTGGCCCGTGTAACCGGCAAGCCGCTCATCTGCACCGAATATATGGCGCGCACCAGGGGCAGCTTATTCCAGAACATCCTGCCCGGCCTGAAAGAACGCAAGATCATCGCCATCAACTGGGGGCTGGTGGCTGGAAAGAGCAATACCATCTATGCCTGGAACACGCCGATCGCAGACGGCAGCGAGCCAAAAGTATGGTTCCATGATATTTTCCGGCAGGACGGTACGCCTTTCGATCCCGCTGAAACATCCCTCATCAGGTCGCTGACCGGCAAGCGTTAAACCGACCACTAAACGATTTGTATGGATATGATCTCATCTGCCTCCGCGCAGCATGTACAAGCCGGCTCATTACGTTCGCAGAAAGGGGACAGGCTGCTCTTCTGGGGCTGCTTCACCGTGCTGGTGGCTTCCGCTTTCGGCTTCGTATTCCGTTCCTTCCTGATGGACGGCTGGGGCATCCAGTTCGGCCTCAGTAAAACCCAGCAGGGCGAAATATTCGGCGTCAGCTTCTGGCCCTTCGGCATCAGCATCGTGCTGTTCAGCCTCATTATCGATAAAGTGGGCTACAAAAGCGCGATGGTATTCGCCTTCCTCTGCCACTGCGGCTCCGTGCTGCTTACGGTGCTGGCAGACGGGTACTGGATGCTGTACTACGGCACCCTGCTGTTCGCACTGGGCAACGGCGCGGCCGAAGCGGTAGTGAACCCCGTGGTGGCAAGCCTTTACCCGAGGGAGAAAACCAAGTGGCTCAACATCCTGCACGCCGGATGGCCCGCGGGTATGGTACTGGCGGGTTTGCTGGGCATCGGGCTCATGCACCTGGGCGTGAAATGGACCTATATGATGGGCTTCATCCTCGTGCCCGTGCTGGCATACGGCATCATGATCTTCAACCGTAAATTCCCGCTGAGCGAACGCGTGCAGGCAGGCGTTTCGTACCTGGACATGGTGAAGGAAGTAGGCATCGGCGGTATTTTCATCATTGTTTCATTGTGCACTTTCCAGATAGGCAGCCTGCTGGACTGGCCGCTCACCGGCAAGATCGTCGTAACGCTGGCCATTACCGGCGTTGCCGGCTTCGTGGTGCGCAGCTGGGGAAGGCCGATGTTCATCCTGCTGCTGCTCATCATGATCCTGCTGGCCACCACCGAGCTGGGCACGGACAGCTGGATCACGGACCTGATGACGCCCGAAATGGCGAAGGTCGGGTTTAAAGGCGGATGGGTGCTTATCTATACCTCCGTTATCATGGCCATCCTGCGGTTCTATTCGGGGCCGTTCGTGCACAGGTTCTCTCCACTGGGCCTGCTCGCCGTAAGCGCGCTGATCGCGTTCGCCGGGCTGCAGTTCCTTTCATATTCCACCGGCATCCTAATCATTCTCGCGGCAACCGTATATGCGCTCGGTAA
>CBFHAF010000599.1:0-3505 GCA_965653435.1 uncultured Chitinophaga sp. | reverse complement strand
AGGGTGAAATTGATATTTTATTTTCCCATTTGTGAAGTAAGATAATGTAAGTAACTTGATAAGTTGTGTTTATATGTTATATTAATTATTGCATTATAATTATTTAATTATAGACACAGATAACAAATATTCTTTACAATATGTGTGCTTTTCTCAGCGTCGTCCCTCCCCGGAATTATTTACTTTTACCCCTTCACCATCTTCATTTCCATGAACATTACAGTACTGGACGGATTTACCCTCAACCCCGGAGACCTCAGCTGGGACGGGCTGAAAGCCCTCGGCAACGTAAAAGTATTCGACAGAACGCCGCCTGAAATGGTGGCGGAGCGTGCAAAAGGAGCCCAGGTGGTGCTTACCAACAAAGCCATCCTCAGCGCGGAAACGATCAATGCATTGCCTGAACTGCAATACATCGGCGTTATGGCAACGGGGTATAACATCGTTGATATCCGTGCGGCTAATGAACGGAACATCACCGTTTGCAACGTGCCCGCATACAGCACGGCTTCCGTGGCTCAGCTCACTTTCGCGCTGCTGCTGGAGCTTTGCCAGGGAGCGGGCCTGCATTCCGCCAGCGTTCACGAAGGCGAATGGGCTGGTTCGGGAGATTTCAGCTACTGGAAAATGCCTTTAACGGAACTGCAGGGCAAAACCCTCGCCATCATTGGCTTCGGACAGATCGGGCAGGCGGTGGCCAGGATCGCCATGGCATTTGGCATGAAGGTGATCGCCAGCCACAAGCACCCGGAGAGGGATAAAATGGAGGAAGTGATGTTTAAGGACCAGGCAAGCTGTTTCAGGGAAGCGGATGTGGTTTCGCTGCATTGCCCGCTGAATGCGGAAAACAAAGGGTTTGTAAACGCAGCGCTGCTTTCCGCGATGAAGCCTTCCGCATTCCTTATCAATACCAGCCGCGGCCCGCTGATCAACGAAGCGGACCTGGCGCAGGCATTGAACAACGGCACTATCGCCGGCGCCGGCCTCGACGTATTGACCACCGAGCCGCCCCCGTCGGACAATCCTTTGCTTTCCGCCAAAAACTGCGTGATAACGCCGCACATTGCATGGGCCAGCAAAGAAGCCCGCAGCCGGCTGATGGAAAAAGTGATGTCGAACATAAAGGCGTTCCGGGAAGGAGAGCCGGTGAACGTGGTCAAATAGGTACTGCAAATAAAAAGGCCGGAAAGTATTGCTCTCCGGCCTTTTCTTTATCGGGAATTTTTTATTTCAGGTTGTGGAACACCTGCTGCACGTCATCGTCCTGCTCCAGGCGGTCTACCAGTTCCAGCACTTCCTTGGCCTGCTCTTCGTTCAGCTCCACTGTGTTGGCCGGGATGCGCTTCAGCTCCGCGGTGATCACGTTCAGCCCTTTTTCTTCCAGCGCCTTGGCCATGTTGCCGAATTCGGTGAAAGAAGCACGGATGATGATATTACCTTCACTGTCTTCGCCGATCTCTTCCAGGCCGAAGTCGATCAGTTCCAGTTCCAGCTCTTCCAGGTCCTGTCCTTCATTTTTTATTTTGAACTCGCCAATGCGGTTGAACATAAACGCAACGGAACCGCTGTTGCCCAGGCTGCCGCCTAATTTATTGAAATGCATGCGCACGTTGGCAACGGTGCGGGTGGTATTATCCGTAGCGGTTTCCACCATCACGGCCACGCCATGCGGGGCATACCCTTCGTACACCACTTCTTCGTAATCCGTTTTGTCTTTACCCATGGCGCGCTTGATAGCGGCTTCCACGCGGTCTTTCGGCATGTTCACGCCTTTGGCGTTCTGGTAGCAGCGGCGCAGCGCGGGGTTATTCTCAGGGTCGGGGCCACCGTTCTTTACCGCAATTGCAATCTCTTTACCGATACGGGTAAACTGTTTGGCCATGCGGTCCCAGCGGGCGAACATGGTATGTTTTCTTACTTCAAAAATACGTCCCAGAAAATGTTGTAGTTATACTTCCCGGGTTCCACCGCGGAAAGACGGGTGCAAAAATATTAAATTCCGGGCATTTCCCTGCCCCCGGAAACAAAAATCCCGTCCCGGCCAAGCCGGGACGGGATGAATATGATATAACCGGAAATTATAAATTGTTTCCCAGTTTGCTTTTGTTTTTGCTGTAGGTGAAATACACCAGCAGGCCGATGCCCATCCATACAGCCAGGCGCACCCAGGTGTCCAGCGGGAGGGAAGCCATCAGGGCGATACATACGATCACGCCCAGGATCGGCAGAACGGGCACCCAGGGCACTCTGAATGCTCTCGGTAAATCCGGGTTGGTCTTTCTCATCACGATTACCCCGATACATACCAGCACGAATGCGAACAGCGTACCGATGCTCACCATTTCACCCACGATCCTCACCGGTACAAATGCGGCAAACAGGCTCACGAACAGCATGAACAGCAGGTTGGACTTGTACGGGGTGCGGTATTTGGCGTGAACCTGTGAGAATACTTTCGGCAGCAGGCCGTCCAGCGACATGGAGTAGAACACGCGGCTCTGGCCCATGAGCATCACCAGGATCACAGAGGTATAACCTGCCAGGATGGCGAGGATGATAGCCTGCTGCAGCCAGTGGTAAGGCGTTTTGGCGATAGCGATGGCAACAGGTGCGGCGCTGTCTTTAAATTCTGTATAGTTGGCCAGCCCCGTCATTACATGCGCGAACAGCACGTAAAGAATGGTGCAGACCGCCAGGGAGCCGAGGATACCGATAGGCATGTCCTTCTTCGGGTTCCGGGCTTCCTGTGCCGCGGTAGACACAGCGTCGAAACCGATGAAGGCGAAGAATACCACGGCAGCGCCGCGGAATACGCCGGATATGCCGAAGTGACCGAAAGCGCCGGTATTGGCGGGAATATAAGGATCGTAGTTGGCAGGGTTCACATGCGTCCAGCCGACAGCAATGAAAACCAGTACCACGGCTACTTTCAGCGCAACCAGCAGCCCGTTCATGAAGGCGGATTCTTTGGTACCGCGGATCAGCACGAGAGACAGGAACACGATGATGAGCACCGCGGGGAAGTTCATGATACCATTCACCACGGAGCCATCCGTCAGCGTTACCGTTTCAAACGGCGAGCAGGTTAGCTGCGCGGGCAGGTGAATGTTCATGGAATGAAGGAACTTGACAAGATACTGGCTCCAGCTGATGGATACGGTAGCCGCGCCGAGAGCGTATTCCAGCACGAGGTCCCAGCCGATGATCCATGCGAGGAACTCGCCCATGGTAGCATAGGAATAGGTGTAGGCGCTTCCGGCAATAGGGATCATGGAAGCAAATTCTGCATAACAAAGTCCTGCAAAAGCACAGCCTATCGCGCCGATCACGAATGAAAGCGTAACGGCGGGGCCTGCGTTGTTGGCGGCAGCAAGACCGGTCAAAGAAAATAACCCGGCGCCGATGATGGCGCCAATTCCCAAAGCAACTAGGTTGGCAGCGGATAGAGATCTTTTTAAGCCCTTTTCACTTTCGTCGGCTTCAGCCATTAACTGGCCGAGGGGCT
>CBFHAF010000598.1:0-3511 GCA_965653435.1 uncultured Chitinophaga sp. | reverse complement strand
GAAGATTAAAATACACTGCCACCGGAAGCCCGTTCTGCTTTCCCGGTTTCCACTTAGGCATCTTCCTTACCACCCTGAGCGCTTCTTCTTCCAGCCCGGCGCCTTTCTTTTGGCCCACCACTTCCACATCCCTGATCTCACCGGTGGAACCTACCACGAATTTGATGAATACGGTACCCTCCACGCCTATTTCCGAAGCCGTTGACGGATAACGTATGTTCCTGCTGAGGTAATCGGCGAGCGCCTTTTCACCGCCTGGAAATTCGGGCATAAACTGCACAAACGTTACCGGCTTTTCACGGTCCACTACTTCGGGAGCCTCCACCACAGAGCCCCGTTTACCAAAACCCTCCGGGATGCCTGCGTCCGACCCGTTTATGTCGCCATCCTCCGTTTTCAGGCCAATAGCTACATGCTGCAATTCACTGTTCCTGCGCGGCTCGTCTTCGGGGTTTACCTGCTCATTCGGCACTACGGCAAATGTAACGTGCTGCACAGTGGGTTTGATGGCTGCAGGCGGCTCAACGCGTGTTGGGGGAGGGATCACGGGAGGTTTTTCGATGAGCGGATCAATGCGTTCGGGGGCATCGTAAGGGATGAACGTGTCCCGGGCCGGGCCCTCGTTGGCCATCAGGCGGGTTCCTATGCTATATCCCCCGATGATCAGCAATACAATGCCCCCCATGCCTATCACGGCGTTGCGTACACGTTTATCGTAGCGGCGGCGCAGATCATAGGCGCCATAGTCCTTGTTCCTGTCATTAAAAAGAATGTCAAGGAAGTCTTGTTTGGTGAGTTTGGTTGTTTCCATGGCAGTTTGTTTAGAAGGAAGATGCCTGGAAATTCATTTTCCATAAGGGCCGTAATAAACCATTGAACCTTTTTGACTTAGGATTGTTCTTTACTAGTATCACCGGCTTTTTAACCGAATTTTTTTCCGTATGAGATGCTGGCTCCCCGATATTACCTTCCGTGAAACCTTGCTGACTGTAGTTCTTCTGCTGGCCGCCAATGTTCTTTTTGCCCAGCAGGATACCGCCGGCTCTTATATTTTTTCGCTGGAAGAATGCGTAAAATATGCGCTCAGCAACCAGAACGACGTAGTGAACGCCCGCCTCAGCAGGCAGTCCAGCCAGGAGAGGATACGGGAAATGAGGGGCAGGCTGCTTCCTCATGTGACCGTTACCGGCAATTTTACCGACAACCTGAAACTGCAGACTTCGCTGATACCGGACATCGCCAATGATCCGAACAACAAGATCCCCGTGCAGTTCGGCACCAAATTTTCCTCCGCGCTCACCGGCGAAGCCACGCAGACGCTTTTTAACAGCGACTATTTCCTCGGCCTCCGCGCCGCCAAAGTATACGACGAGCTTTCCGTGCGCGACCTCGAGCGCACCGCCATCGATACCCGCGTGCAGGTAAGCGTCGCTTATTTCGACGTGCTCGTGGCGCAGGAAGGCATCCGTATTGTAGACGCCAATCTTGCACAATTCGGCAAAACCCTCAAAGACACCAAAGCTCGGTACGACGAGGGGGTGGCTGAAAGAATTGATGTGGACCGCATACAGGCCAGCTTCAACAGTGTGGAAACGCAACGCGCCAACCTCGAACGCACCCGCAACTACGCATACGAAGTCCTGAAATACAGCATGGGCATGCCGCTCAGCGCGAAGCTGGAACTGAAGGAAACCGTGCAGGACTTTACCAGCGCGGAACTGCCGGACAGCCTGAACTACAGCGTGCTGGACCGCCCCGAATACGCCATGCAGCGCGTACAGGTGGAGCTGAACAGGCTGAACCTCAAAAGCAAAAAACTTGAATTCCTGCCTACCCTCAACGCCTTTGTGAACTACGGTTTCAACTGGTTCGGCGGTGAATTCTCCGAGTTATATAAAACCGGTTATGGCGCTTCGGCGCTGGGCCTTCGGCTTTCCTGGCCTATCTTCGCCGGCACCGAAAGAATTTACCAGGCACGGCAATATGCCATCACCCTCAGGCAATCCGAAAACGACCTGAACTACCTGAACCAGCAGATACAGCTGCAGGTACGCGATGCCTGGACGCAGTATAAAAACAACTACGCATCCTTCGTAACCCAGCAGAAGAATATCGAGCTGAACCAGGGCGTGTACGACCGCGTGGTGCTGAAGTACGAACAAGGCGTTTCCACCAGCCTCGACGTTATATCCGCCGATAATAATCTAAAACTTGCGCAGAACGAATATATCACCGCCCTGATCAATGCCCTTATCAGCAAAGTGAAACTGGACCAGGCCATGGGCAAGATCAAAGTGGAATAAATCAATGGTTATGCAACGCACCCGCACCATCTATTTAATGCTTATCCCCTTGCTGGCAGCGGCCTGCAAAGGAAAACAGCAACAGGCAGGCGGCCCTATGCCACGCCCCGCGGTAACCGTATACGAAGTGAAACCCACCAGCTACGTGGTGACGGAAAGTTTCCCCGCTTCGCTCACCGGCAACATGATCGTAGACATACGGTCCGACGTAACCGGCTACCTTGAAGCCATCCGCACCAAAGACGGCAACACAGTCAAAAAGGGGCAGGTGTTGTATGAAGTGGACAAAAGCCGCAGCCAGGCCAGTTACGACGAGGCCAATGCCGCCGTACTCCAGGCCGAAGCCGACCTGGCCCAGAAAAAACAGGACTACGAACGATATGCCAATCTATTGAAAAATGACGCCATCAGCAGGCAGACAGTAGACCAGGCGCGTACCGCCGTGAAAACCTCCGAAGCCATGCTTGCCGCCGCCAAGGCTTCCCGCGCAAGGACCGGTACGGACATCAGTCACGCCGTGCTGCGCGCGCCCATGAACGGCAAGATAGGCATCGCGCAGCTGCGCATCGGCGACCTGGTGACCGCAGGTTCAACCGTTATCAATACACTCGTGAACGAAGATCCTATTTATGCGGACATCGACATCCCGCAAGCCAGGTACGGGGAATTTACGGGCAATATGAAAAAAGACGAACAAGGCGTCAGGTACTTCATCGCTTTCCCCGATGGCGGCGTACATCCGCAGGAAGGGAAAGTGTTACTGGTGAATAATGTCGTGGATCCGAAGACAGGCACCGTGCGGGTGCGCCTTTCCTTCCCCAATAAAGAAGAAACGCTCAAATCGGGCATGACGGCGCTGGTGCAGGTACGTTACCATACCGGGAACCAGATCGCCATTCCTTCCAAAGCCATTGTAGAGCTGCTGGGAGAAGTGAAAGCCTATACGGTGGACAGGAATAACGTGGTGCAAGCCGTACCCATTGAAAAAGGACCGATCGTGGACAGCCTCATGATCATCAATAAAGGGCTTACAGCCGGGCAGCGCATCGTGGTGGACGGCATTCAGAAAGTTAAACCAGGCGATACCGTGAATGTAAAATAAAGGCACATGATCTCCAAAACGTTCATAGAAAGGAAGAATACCACGATCGTGATCGCCATCATCCTGGTGATCGTAGGGCTCATATGCATGGTAAACCTTCCCGTGG
>CBFHAF010000597.1:0-3517 GCA_965653435.1 uncultured Chitinophaga sp. | reverse complement strand
CTATAAAACCTTCAAACATGCTCACCACGCTTCGATCACTCAGCGGCTGGTTGCTATTGCTGCTTTGCCTTTTCCCGGCATTGGCCAATGCCCAGCAAAACGGCGCCACCTTATCCGGCGTAATTACAAGCTCTACAGGGGAACAGCTTCCGGGCGTTTCGGTAGAAGCCCGATCGGCAGACGGCCAGCGCAAAGGCACTGCGTCGCTCTCCAACGGCAACTACACCCTCGCCAACCTGCCCGCGGGCGTTCCTTTGCAGATCACTTTCAGCTTCCTCGGATATGAAACACATGTGATCAAAGACAAGATTTTGAACAACGGCAGCAACACGCTTTCTGTGCAGCTTAAGGAAGGCGACCAGAAACTGAATGAGCTGGTAGTGGTTGGTTATGGCACCCAGAAAAAAGTGAACCTCACCGGCGCGATCGCCCAGGTGGATTCAAAGGCACTGGAAAACCGCCCCGTAGCCAACGTAACACAAGCCCTCCAGGGCGCTATCCCCGGGCTGAACATCAACTTCACCGATGGCCGCCCCGGCTCCAACGGCCGCTTCAATATACGCGGCACCAACCCCCTCAGCTCCGGCGCTACCCCGCTTGTACTGATAGACGGTGTGCCCGGTTCCATGAACAATGTGAACCCCCGCGACATTGAGACCGTCACCATCCTGAAAGACGCAGCCGCATCCGCCATCTATGGCGCCCGCGCCGCCTTCGGCGTAGTGCTCGTAACCACCAAAGCCGCCAAAAAAGGCAAGCTCACCGTGAACTACGGCAACAACTTCTCCAAATCGTACAGCACTGTAAGCACAGACTTTATCACCGACGGTTATACAGCCGCCGTGCTGAACGACGAGGCCTTCCTCGTTACTACCGGCAACACCTATACGCGTTATACCCCGGCAGATATGGAAGAGCTGAAAAAACGCCAGACGGACAAATCGCTGCCGACCGTGATAACAGATATCCGCAACGGCCGCGAGCAATACGTTTATTACGGCCATACAGACTGGTGGAAAGAATTTTTCCTGCCCGCGCAGGACGGCATGGAGCATAGCCTGAGCGTTTCCGGCGGTACCGAAAAAGTGGACTTCCTGCTTTCCGGCCGCATGTATAACAAAAAAGGCATGATGCGCCATAACCGCGACGAGTACAATTCCTTCAACCTCCGCACCAAACTTACCGTAAGGGCCAATAAATGGCTGACGTTCACCAACAACACCCAGTTCATGATCGGCAAGTACACCTATCCCGGGTGGCATCCGAATACGAACTTCGTAAACTCCACCGTACACGCCCTTCCCTCCTATGTTCCCAAGAACCCGGACGGCACCGCCACATACATCACCGCGCTGAATAACTACCAGATCGGCGACGGCCTGTTCTCCGACCTGCTGTACGGCAAAAACAAAGGCACCGACCGCTGGAACGAGCTGATGAGCACCTGGGGCGCCACCATCAGGGTGAATGACAACATCAACCTGTACGCTAACTACACCTTTACGCTGAACCCCGCCAGGGACAACGATAATCCAACCATCTCCACCTTCCGGCAGACCTCGTCACCGTACTCCATCTATCCCGGTGTGATCAGCAGGGTGCCCAGGCCCGACTTCCTCCGCGAAGAAACCAACCAGGACTATTACCATGTTGCCAACGCCTACGGCGAGTTCCAGAAAAACTATGGCAAACATAACGTGAAGTTCATGGCGGGTTATAACCAGGAACTGAAACAGTTCAAACGGATCAGGTCCGAGCGCGGCGACCTGCTGTCGCAAGACCTGAATGACGTGAACCTTGGTTCAGGCTACTATGCCCTTACCGGTGAGCAGAGCGAATGGGCGCTGCTCGGTTTCTTCGCCCGCGCGAACTATGATTATAAAGGCAAATACCTGCTGGAAGTGAACGGCCGCTACGACGGTACATCCCGCTTCCCCAAAGGCCAGCGCTTCGGCTTCTTCCCCTCCGTTTCAGCGGGCTGGAGGATCAGCGAGGAAAGTTTCTTCGAGCCGCTTAAAAACACGCTCAGCGACCTGAAATTCCGCGCTTCCTATGGCCAGCTCGGCAACCAGGTTACTTCCAATTACCCTTATATCCCATTACTGGCACGCGGCACGTCAGACTGGATCTCTGGCGGCAAGAAGCTTGAATACCTCACAGCTCCGGGCGCCATCTCCCCGAACCTCACCTGGGAAAGGACCGCTTCACAGAACTTCGGCGTAGATGCAGGACTGTTCCAGAACAAACTGTCTGTCAGCTTTGATTATTACATCCGCGATACCAAAGACATGCTTACCAGGGGCGCTACCGTACCCGTGGTATTCGGCACCACCGAGGCGCAGGAAAACGCTGCAGACCTCCGCACCAAAGGGTTTGAGCTGAGCATCAGCTACAACGACCAGTTCGATCTCGCGGGCAAACCGTTCATGTGGAGCATCGGCGCTAATCTCAGCGACTTCCATTCCGTGATCACCAGGTTCTCTAACGACAACAAGCGCCTGAACGACTATTATGTAGGCCAGGAATACGGCGAAATGTGGGGTTACCTCACGGACGGCTATTTTAACAGCGACGAAGAAGCCGCCGCATGGCAGGCGAAGGTGAACCAGGACCTCGTTGGCTCCAACATCAAGAGCGCTTCCGGCCAATGGAACAAACTGCGCGCAGGCGATCTGAAATTCAAGGACCTCAATGGCGACGGCACGATCAGCCCGGGGCTGAACACCCTCGGCGATCATGGCGACCTCGTACGCCTCGGCAACAGCCAGATCCGCTACCCGTATGCCTTTAATGGCAGCGCCAGCTGGAATGGCATCGACCTGTCCTTCTTCTTCCAGGGCATCGGTAAAAGAGACTGGTATCCCGGCGCGAATGCGGACAAATTCTGGGGCCCTTACAGCCGTCCTTACTACTCCTTCCTCCCCACCAATTTCCCCGACCTGGTGTGGACCCCGGAAAAAGGCCAGGACAGCTACTTCCCCCGTTTGCGCGGCTACATCGCCCTCAACGGCAACAACCCGCTCTACAATACAAACGACAGGTATATGCAGGACCTGGCTTACCTCCGGCTGAAGAACCTCACCATCGGTTATTCCCTGCCTGACAATCTCCTGAAACGCATCAAGATGACCCGTTTGCGCGTATACGTAAGCGGCGACAACCTGGTGACCTGGACAAAGCTGGAATCCAAATACATCGACCCGGAACAGGCGGCTGCAGACACAAACGGCCGTGTTTATCCGTTCGGCAAAACATTCTCAGCCGGTCTGGACCTGTCTTTCTAACCAATTAAAAGAGCATCGAAATGAAAAAGCAAATATCCATACTTGCACTCGCCGCAGCCGGCCTTTTCAGCAGCTGCAGCAAATTCATGGACCGTCAGCCGCTTTCCCAGATCGCGCCGGACCAGTATTTTAATAACGACAACGAGGCGAAGTTCTACCTGAACTCCCTTTACAGCATCTTCCCCAACGCGGAAGGCGTATATAACGAAGACATCGATAACGTCGTGAAACAG
>CBFHAF010000596.1:0-3522 GCA_965653435.1 uncultured Chitinophaga sp. | reverse complement strand
CTGCAAGGCTTTATCTGAATCGCAGGTATACATCAGTTGTTTATGCCGCAGCTTGGAAGCCAGCATCAGTTCGATGGACTGCAGCAACTCTGGTATTACGATGGGCGCGGATTCGAAGCTGATCTTGCGTGCATCCAGCTTGCTGAGGTCCATAATGTCGTTAATGGTGCTGAGCAGGTTGCTGCCGCTGGCGCAGATGGCTTCCAGGTATTCAGCCTGGCGGGCGGTGAGCTTTGTTTTTTTCAGCAGTTCGGTAAAACCAAGAATGGCCGTGAGCGGGGTGCGCAGCTCATGGCTCATGTTGGCCACGAAGTCGGACTTTGCGCGGGAAGATTCTTCCGCCAGCAGCCGTGCCTTCTCCATTTGTTCTTCCACGGTTTTCCGCAAAAAGAAGGTCGGTATCTCCGGCGGCGCTTTTTTGATATGGTGTTTGCGGTGCGTTTTGGCGAATTGCCGGATATGCTCTTCGATCCGGTGCGGCGGGCTCATGATGAAGGTGCACTGCTCATCGCCCTGGGCGCGGCAGCTCACCTCCACGGCGGTGAGCGGTATGCCGAAACTTTCCTCGCACCAGCCTGATGAATAGCCGGTGTTCATAATACACACGGGAAAACGGGATGCAGCGCCTGAGCGAACCCAGGCGTCTGCTTCAAAGGAAAAAGGATGATGATATATCAGGTAATAATCATCGTCGGGCGTGGGATTGCTTTCCGGGAGGATGTCCACAAACGCCCAGCCGGTATGCGCAAAATGCACGGGGCCGGCTGAGAGCTTGGACAAAGGGTCCGTTACTTTCATTTTAGCATGAAAGGCTTTGGCGTCGTTCATGCCGAGGGCATGGGAAATATCGAACAGGAAATTGCGCCCGATGCTGAAAGCTTCGTTCTCCCCACGGTCTGCATACAGCTTGAGGATGCTGTCAAGAAAATCTTTAGACAATGCGGAGGCCCTGATAAGCACGTACCTTTCATTATTGATCTCGATGGTGCCTTCGGAAGGGTTGAGGCGCATGTTGGAAAAATATTCCCGCACGTTTTCTTCCGCTTTCCTGAAAAGCCCTTCCATTTCTGGCGGTACTTTTACAGAAGGTCGATAGGAGGCCGATGCTGCTGATTTTTTCGCGTTTTTCATTTTACTGGATGATTTCTGCCGGCTGATATACCGGTATACGTTGGGGTGCCTTCCGGACAGAGGCTTGCAGCAAAATACGATAATCTTTCGGGTTGATGGGCTTGAAAAATTCATAGGGCAGCCAGCGGCTGGCCCTGGTTTTCAGGCCCATATCCTTCATCAGCATATCCAGGTGCATGAAGTTGAACGGAGCAACACAGGTGCCGCTGAACTCGGACGAGATGGGGCGGCTGGTTTTGCGCCACTGCGCCATGTAGTCCATGTCTTTTTTGATTTCTTCCTTTGCCGGCAGCTGCAAGGCTCCCTGCGCATATTTCACCAGCCAGTTCGCGGCAATTTCGGAAGTAAGGGTGGTGAAAAGGCTGGAGTTGAAACCTACGAATCCCAGCTGCGGCACTTCGGGGTTTACGATGTTCCTGAAAAGCCTGAACCCGCCGTCTTTGTCCATGACCGCGCTTTTGTACGGCTCGCCGAGGAAAGGCATGGTTTGGGTAAAGCCTGTTCCGCATACGACTACATCCGGAGTGATCACCGCCCCGTTTTGCAGGTATACGCGGTTGCCTTCAAAATGGCTGATCTCCGTTTGCCTTGCCCTGATGGCGCCGCATTTCACTTTTTCATAGAACCCTTCAGGGGCCACGCCCAGGCTGCAGCTGATCTGGTCTTCGATGCGGTGCTCCGGTACCATGCCGCAGGCTTTGAGGGAAAACTGTTTTTTGAGCAACAGCTCCAGCCCCCGCCATTGCGCCCAAACCAAAGGCCTGCCGGCGCTGTGCAGGAATTTCTGGAAACCTGTTTTATAGGGTGCGTTGAAGAATGCTTCTGAAAACCGGGAGAACAGGAGGTAGCGCATATTGATAAGGTTGCCGAAATAACGCGGCACTTTCCATTGTGCCTTGCGGTAAAGCAGCTGGCACTCGGTGGCAACGTCCGCCGCGAGGGTGGCGATGTCCGTGGCGGATTTGGCGAAACCTACCACGGCAACGGATTTGTTCTTCAGGATACCGGCATCCGCCACCTGGCTGGTGTGCAGCACCTGGCCGGTGAAGCTCTCCATGCCCCTGAACGCGGGGATGTGGGGTTTGTGAAAAGTACCGGTGCAGATGGCCACGAAATTGAACCGCAGGGTATCTGTATAATCTTCCGCCGCATCGTAGATCTCCATTTCCCAAATGCCGTTCTCGTACCGCAGGTTGGTAACAGCTGTATTAAAACGGATAGCTGGCAGTATGCCGAAATGATGTGCATAATTCGCCAGGTACTGCTGCACCTGCTGGCCCGTGGGCCATTGCGGGTAATGGGCAGGCATGGGGAAATCGGAGAAGGCATATTCGTCGCGGGTGGTTTGGGTGGCTACGCCGTGGTAGCTCCTGCTTTTTTCCCAAACGCCGCCCAATTCAGCCGATTTTTCTATGACGGTAACGTGAAAACCTTCGCGGAGAAAGGCTTTTGCCGTGGCCAGGCCGCTCAGGCCGGCGCCGATGATTCCTATATGTTTCATAGTGGGTGGGGTTTATGCTGTGAAATTACTCTCCCCGCCCATGCTCCCGCATGCAGAATTAATGTATGCGGCATTTTGGTTAACCCAATTCCGGTTTCCGTTAATTGCGGGTTCCGTTCATGCTCTTCCTGCGCCAATTTTACAGCGTTAAAACACATTCCGCGAACAATTAAAAACTACAACCCCAATGACACGCAGCAAAGAACCCCTGGCCTTCCTTAAGGAAGTGATCGCAAACGGCGGCCCTGAAGCCCGCCAGTATGAAACCCTGCATGAAGTATTTGCAGACATTACCACTGCTTACAAGTCCGGCGCCCTGAGCCCTGACGAGATGGCCATGCTACAGTCCGGCTTATGGAAGGAAGATGACAACATGGAGACTATCCTGGGCCACTGCCGCAGCAAGCCTTTCGGTTATGCCGGCGATTTTCTGATCATCGACAAGATCTACCGCCAGCATGTAACGGCCGATGAACGTTTTGAGAAATGGGACCAGTTCTGGCATGAGCAGCCCGCCTGCAAAGCAGTGCGTAACCGTAAAAGCTATTTTATCCGCACCATCCGTGAAATGCTGCAGCGTAAAACGCCTATGCGCCTGCTGAACGTGGCCAGCGGCCCCGCGCGCGACCTGGCGGAAGCTTATGCCCGCATCGATCCCGCTTTACTGCAAACGGTTTGTGTGGAGGCCGATGAAAATGCCATCAATTACGCGAAGGAACTGAACGAACAAAATGCATCGCAGATAACATTTGTACATAAGAATATTTTCCGCTTTCAGACAGACGGGCAGTTCGATATAGTCTGGAGCGCAGGCCTGTTCGATTATTTCGAGGACAATGTGTTCATCAGGCTGCTGCAGAAATTCATGAGCTGGACGAAACCCGGCGGGG
>CBFHAF010000595.1:0-3526 GCA_965653435.1 uncultured Chitinophaga sp. | reverse complement strand
TTTCCTGCGCCCCCACCAGATGAAGAAGCCGCTGACCGGCAATGATGCGCAGAACAATGCAATGAAACAGGCCAATATCTTGGTAGGCAGGCCGTAAATGCTGCCTACATGAATAGCGTAGTTGCTGTTCCGCCATTTGGCGCCCAATGTTTTCTGATCATGGGTAGTGGAGAAATATAGATCCCCTGTCTTAGGATGATAGGCGTACACATCGGATTCATCCCAGCCGGAGGCGCCCGAGTAAAACCGGATAAAGGCCGATATCTCACGCGGTTCTTTTGCTCCCGGCTCCTGTATGCTGAAGCCGGCCCGGAGTGACTATTTTTCAATGGGATATATCTCCAATACTTTTAAGCAGGCAAACAAATGGCGGAAGTGAGTTGATGTGATTGCCTACCTGTTCTCCAGCCAGCTCAGAAAGCTGCTCGTCTTTTCCTTCCCGATAAGCAATTTCTCCGGCGTGGGAACAGTCAGCTTCACCAGCAGCTTGCGCGCAAAATAATGCTCCACTTCCTTCACAGCGCTGAAGTTCACGAGATACTGACGGTTCAGCCGGAAGAACTGGCGGGCGGACAGCTGGGCCTGCACCTGGTCCAGCGACTGGTCTATGGCATATTCCTGCCCCTGGAAGGTCATGATCGTGGAAGACTCGTATTTAATATAGATAAAAGCGATCTGCTCCGTAGGTATCGTGGTGTATTTGTTGTTCTTGAATACGAGGAAGCTCTTTTTCCCCTCATCCAGCCCGATCTTTTTCAGCAATCCGTCCAGGTCCGGCTGGGCATTTTGCTGGAAGAAGTTCTTAAAGCTTTCCACCTTTTCAAAAGCTTCCTGCAAAGCTTCTTTGGAGAAAGGTTTCAGGATGTAATCGATGCCATTGGCCTTGATGGCGTCCATCGTGTATTCGCCGTAGGCAGTGCAGAATACTACCGGGCACGGGATCTTAACGGATTTGAAGATCTCGAAGCAAAGGCCGTCAGACAGCTGGATGTCCATAAAGATCAGGTCGGGCGCCTCGTTCCGGGAAAGGTAGCTCACCGCGCTTTCGATGCTTTGCAGCTGCGCTGCGATCGTGGCGCCGGGGCGTATTTTAGAGATCATCGCGGCGAGCGATTTTGCCGCTTTCAGCTCGTCTTCAATGATGATTATTTGCATGGATGACGGGAAGTTTAATCGTAAATAATGTTTCGCTCGCGCGGATATCGATCTTTTTGTCAAGCAGGTGGATGTAGCGCTGGTTGATATTTTCCAGCCCCATGCCCATGGAAGATTCCGGCGTTCTTTTCAGCTGCACCCTGTTTTCAACCACGATGCAATCCCCTTCGGAATATATCCGGATCTGCAACGGATGCTCCAGCGACACGACGTTGTGTTTGATGCAGTTCTCCACCAGCAATTGCAGCGTGAATGGAGGGATGAGCGATGTATGATGTGCTTCGTCTACCGTTATGGAAAGATCGATGCCTTCTTCGAAGCGCGCCTTTAACAGGAAAACGTAAGCGTTCAGGATGTCCAGCTCTTCTGAAAGCCTGATCAGGTCGAGCTTCCGGCTTTCGAGGGTGTACCGGTAGAAGTCTGAAAGTTTCAGGATAAAATCCACTGTATGTTTGTCGCTGCTTTCCACCATGTATTTCAGGGTGTTCAGGCTGTTGAACAGGAAGTGAGGGTTCACCTGCTGCTTGAGCAGCTCGTACTGTGCGCCGAGATTGTCTGCCTTGGTGCGTTCCAGCTCTATGCCCACTTCCTGGTTCCGGTAACTCTGGTACAGCAGGTGCAGGAACATGTAAAAGGTCAGGTTGATCAGGATGCCCCTGATACCGATCATCAGCGCCACGGGCCCGAAGCTGAGGTAAGAAATGAGTATCTGCTGCAGGCAGGCGAGCACGAACATCACCACCATGCCCACTACCAGGCTTTTGATGAGCCGCATCACGGAGAAGCCGTTGGCCACATCGCGGGAAGTGTAGGCGGGAAGCGTGAGGATGTTGTAGTACCAGATGAAAACGGCGAACAGGAAGGTGATCACCGCATTCACGATAGCCTCGAAAGGATTAAAATGCCGTTCGGCAATTTTCGGGACCGACGTGAGCACGCCCAGGAAAAAGGAGCTCAGCCATATTATCTTATTGGAAACTTTAAATGTTTTTTTGTTCATACAGCCTGATCGGTAAGGTTGAATAATGATTGTCTCCCGGTTATCCATTGGGCATCGCAAAGTTATCGCATCCGGTTGAAAATAGCCCGCCCGTATTTGAAAGGCGGGCTATGGTATTGAATGAAGCTTACACGAGGTTGATCTCCACGCCGATGTTGCCCCTGGTAGCTTTGGAATACGGGCAGTTCTCGTGCGCGTAATCCACCAGGGCCTTTGCGGTCTCAGTGTCCAGGCCGGGAAGGCTTACGTTCAGGCGTGCCTGGAGGAAGTAGCCGCCGTTGGTCATACCAAGGTCTACTTCAGCGTCTACCGCATGGCCGGCGGGGAGGGCTATTTTCATTTTAGCCGCGGCCAGTCCCATAGCGCCGATGAAGCAGGCGGACCAGCCTGCGGCGAACAATTGTTCGGGATTGGTGCCGCCGCCGGTGGAGCCGGGGGAAGACAGCCGGATGTCCAGCCTGCCGTCAGTGCTGCGGGAAACGCCGTCGCGGCCGCCGGTGGTGTGGGTTTTACCGGTATACAGCACTTTCTCCGGCCTGATGATATTGTTGGTTGCCAGGATGACCTGTTCGATGTTATTGTTTTCCATTGTTCCGTTTTTTATGTGTTTTTTGATTTGTTTGTCAAAGGTATTTCCATGTTTTGCCCCGGTCAATCACAAACCGGCAGAGCCGGCGAACCTGGTCCTGAAGTGGACAATCCGGGGGGCGGTTTTATTCCTCGGCATCAAAACCGGTTCTGCCTGCCTGGCTGATATGCCCGTCCGTGGTATGCTGCACGAAGCCGATCAGTTCCCAGCCCGCGGCATTAAAGTCTGAAGGAAGGCGCATGCTGATGTCTTTTTTGTTGCCCATATCCAGCGGCACACGCTTCAGGCTGCGCACGATCTGTACGTGCGAGAGGTTCCGCCCTGAATTTTCACCGGCCTTCACGCGGCTTGCAGCGGATTTTTGCATCAGGGCCAGCACCAGCTCGGTGTTCTTTTCATTACCGGCGCCTTCGTAATTCACCTTCAATTGATTGTTTTCCATTCTGGCCATGAGCTTCAGCGACCCGGCGGATTCCTGGTTCAGCCCCGCGGAAATGGCTTGCAGAACAGGCCCCTGGTCGGAGCCTATATGCTCGGAGGAACCGTTTACCACGATCTGCGGTGTGTACACGGTGCGCACGTTCAGCCACTCCGCATACCGGCGCTGCCTGTTGGAATATTCACGGTCGCTGAAGCGGTCTTTCCAGCCCTGGTGATCCCAGTAGTCTACATGGAAGGCCAGGATATAGATCTGCGGGTTCTTGTTGTCCTCCTGGATCTTTTCCAGCAGCTCATCGGCATAGTGGGTGAGCATACCGGTTTTATCGAAGCCGTTATCGGCA
>CBFHAF010000594.1:0-3532 GCA_965653435.1 uncultured Chitinophaga sp. | reverse complement strand
TATTTGTCGCAGGTAAAGGAAAAAAGCAGGAAGATGGAAAACCAGGTGAACACACGTACGGAACAGGCCCTGGCCTTGATGATCCGCCAGGAAAAACGCCTGCAGCAGAAAATGATGAAGATAGATTCCGTCGCTGCGAAGAACATCTTTACCCGCTCTATAGATTCCCTCGGCAAGCTGAAAGCCTCCCTCAGGGGCAAGGCCGCCAGATACGAAAAAGCACTCAACGGGCAGTATTTCGGTTACCTGGATACATTGTCCGGCTCGCTGGGCTTCCTGAAAGATTCCGATAAATACCTGGGCCAGGCCAAAGGCATTCAGGAGAAGCTGAAAAGCTCCATGGACCAGGTAAAGGAGCTGCAGGGCAAATTGCAGCAGGCCGAGAACATCAAGCAGTACATCCGCGAAAGGCGTGAACAGCTGAAAAGCCAGCTGAGCCAGTATACCGGTATGACGAAAGATCTCCGGAAGATCAACAAGGAAGCCTATTATTATGCACAACAGCTGAAAGAATATAAAGAAGTGTTCAGCGACCGCAAAAAAGCGGAGGCCAAAGCCATGGAGCTGCTGCAAAAAATGCCGGCCTATAAGGACTTCCTGGCCCGCAATTCCCAGCTGGCAAGCCTGTTCAACCTCTCCGCCGGAGGCGGCAGCGCGGCTAACCTGGAACAGCAGCTGGAAGGCCTGCAGACCCGCAGCCAGGTGGAGCAGCTGATCCAGCAGCGCCTGGGCGGCGGCGGCCCTAACGCCCGCCAGGCGATCAGTCAGCAGATGGATGCCGCCCGCTCGCAGTTCGACGAGCTCAAAAAGAATTTCCCCGACCTGGATAATGCCGCTGAAATGCCGGAATTCAAACCGAAAGAGCTCAAAACGAAAAGTTTCCTGCAACGGCTGGAATTCGGCACCAATGTGCAGTTCCAGCGCTCCAACCGGTACTTTCCCACCACCGGCGACTTTGCCGGCCAGGTAGGCTATAAATTCAGCAAGAACGGAATTCTCGGGCTGGGCGCCGCCTACAAGCTGGGCATGGGCACCGGGTTCGATAATATCCGTTTCAGCCACCAGGGCGTGGGCATCCGCTCCTTTGGGGATTACAAGCTGAAAGGAACTTTCTTCGTGAACGGCGGGTTCGAATACAACTATAATTCCGCATTTTCCGGCACCACCCAGTTACTCAACGCCACCACCTGGACAAAAAGCGCCCTGCTCGGTATCTCCAAGAAATACAAGATCAACAACAAGCTGAAAGGCAATATGGTGTTGCTGTATGACTTCCTGGCCAACACCCAGACGCCCAAGACCGATGCGGTGAAGTTCAGGGTGGGGTATAGTTTTTAGTGAAATTTATTGTTTGATATCCGCATGAGGCATATTTATCTCTTTTGTTGCTGTATATTCTTTGATCCGCAATGCTGCATTCTGTCAGATTAATGATGGTATAATGAAGATCATTAGTTTTTTTCTGTGTACAATGATAGTATTCTTTGCCGGATGCAAACAAACACTTCGGGAAGAGCTTGTGTCTGGGGGCAAATTCTGGGATCATTATGACCCGGTAAAGGGATATGTTGTTGGTAGTTATAGTTTTAGTAAAGAAGGGGCGTCTTTTTATTATACGAAAAACGCGAAAGGAGAAAGAAGTAAAATTTATGATGATGACATTGTGTTGCCTCATACTTGGGAATTAAAAAATGATACACTGATCAATATACAGGGATATGACAGGAGAATTATCAGCCTGAGGGCGGATACCCTTTTGTTAGAGAATTTGGTGACAAAAGATACTATGATATTGATAAAGGAGAAATAGACAGATTTGTTGATCTTAATGAAAAAAAAGATGCAGAGGTAGATTGGGCGCTACAAATGTTCAATAGCGATTTTTAAGTAGATGAAAATAATGTACCCTCTGATTGTTATCCTGACCTGCTATCTCTCAGGATGTAAAGCTGATGTATCCGGCCTAAACCTTCTTTATGACAATCTCAATCCGGGAACGGAGTCTGATACGCTCTAAACGGATAGCTTACGTGGATTAACGATAGTCCGAATCATTGATCGAAAGGCACTCGGTAAATTCAGCCAGTCATATGCTATTGTCAGCGATGATCACGCGGGCCGCATACGGGGATATCAGCTTGATAATCCGGGTAAATATGGAGTTCGGGTTTCCGATAAACTGATTTCTTTTGTTAAGCCTTTTGGTGTTGCCAACTGGGGATGGTTTGCAGTTCGTAATGGTAAAATCGGGGAGACACTGCCGGGTGTATCGGAAATAACGAAAAATCTCCAGAAAGAAAATGCCGGTTTTTTATCAGTGAGGCCAATGTTATTTTTTTGTGTACAAAAACGGAGAATTGATGAAGATTCTCAATTACGGGAACTGGGTGGTCTCGTCAGATTCCATAGCATTTGACAAGCTTCTTCCCGGATTATATAGACTACAGAATAAACGTTTGCAGCACGTATCCGGAATTACAGACGATCTATTCAAACAGCATGAGGGTATTTTTTTTTCTTCCGCCTCCTGGTTATGGTGTAATAGCGAGCTGTAGTAAAGAGAAGATATTGCAAATGATAAGCGTGGAAATGAAGAAAAAAAACCTGCTGAAAAGTTGCAGGTAAGGCCTGAGTAAGCCAAGAAGATTAATACACATCTGTTGAAATAAAGTAAGGCTGCACATAATGGGCAGCCTTTTTACTACGGCATATTAATATTACATTATATTATTATTTAACAAAATCCTGTTGGTTTGCTTCGATAAAATATGTTATCGATATAAAAATATGTTATATCGTTTTATATCATATGAATTTACTTGTACTTTTACGCAGAATACTAAATATGTGTAAAATATTAATATAAACTATCCTATGCCTCTTCCCCTGATGCGGAGAGCAGCCCGGCGGTCCAGTATTTATGCATGAATGTGAAAGCCGTAAGGGTGGCCTCCGCCTCCGGTGAAGCCCTGTTGCATCCTTATGCTTATCCGTAAAAGACCGAACGATCCATGATCAGTGTAACCGCCGCCATCCAGCAAATCGCGGCCTGCCGCACCAGCTGGGGAACCGAATCTGTGCCGCTGGAAAAGTCCGCAGGCAGGGTTTTGGCTGAAGCCATTACCGCTGACCGTGATTATCCTCCCTTTCACCGCGCCGCGCGCGATGGTTTTGCCATCCGCAGCTCCGACGTCAAAACCTCCCGCAGGCAGCAATTCCCGTTGAGCCGCGCCCGTTACCCGGGCGAAGAACTGCAGCCCGGCCATGCCATGAAAGTGACCTCCGGCAGCCTCCTGCCGCCGGATGTGGATGTGGTGATCAGCATGGAGGAAGCGGAAGAGCAGAACGGCCATGTCGCTTTTTTTGATCATAACATCCGGGTATACCAGCACATGCGCCCCCGCGGGGAGCAGGCCGCCGCCGGTAATGTATTACTGGAGCCCGGCCTGCGCCTGAACTTCCAGCACCTGGGCCTGCTGGCCTCCCTGGGCGTTATGCAGGTGAAAGTGCAGCGCCCGCCCCGCGTGATGTT
>CBFHAF010000593.1:0-3544 GCA_965653435.1 uncultured Chitinophaga sp. | reverse complement strand
ATTAAAATTTCAATATTAAAAAAATAAAAAACTTCCGGGGGAATTATTTGTGGAGCGGCACGCAGGGATTCGATTACAATCGGTTGTATAGAGGACGCCGGACCCCGGCGGGTTTGGTATTATATTTTGTAAAAAGCACAAGGCCCGCCATGATAGCGGGCCTTGCAGACCCGCCGCGCAAAGCCCGGCAGGTCCTGTATGGTTGGTCCAGATCGAAAAAAAATTACAGCATATCCAGTATCCCTTCGTTCTCGATGATGATCATCCCCTGCCTGTCTGTCGTAATGCCTTCCTGCAGCCTGTAGGTATATCTCGGCACATGCCCTTCCATTACCGTGGGCAGGAATACGAAACGGACGGAAGGTATCTCCCGCAATGCCTCCCCTACTTCGAAGATGTGGGTGGAAATAATGAAGAAACATTCGGTGAAGCCGGCAAATGCAGCGGTGACGGACAATGTGGCGTCGTAAGCGTCTTTCACGTTCGTGCCTTTGAACAGCTCGTCGAAAATGATAAACAGCCTTTTTCCTTCGCTCACTTCTTCCGCTACTTTTTTCACGCGCAGCACTTCCGCATAAAAATGGCTGTAGCCTTTGTTGAGATCGTCAGGCACGTTCACGGAGGAATAGATGCCGTCCAGCACGGAGAATTCCAGCTCCTTCGCCGCAACGGGGAAGCCCATGTGCGCCAGGTAGAGCAGGATGCCGGATGCTTTCATAAGCGTGGATTTCCCCGCCATGTTCGCGCCGGTAAGGAACAGCACGTTGCCGTTGCTGCTGAAGCTGAAAGAATTGGGCACGCCTTTGTCCAGCCGCGGATGCCTTACCTCTTTTGCTTCGAGGAAGCCGGCGCTGCGCGGATGGGCTACGGCAAAGGAAAAGTCCTTTTCACGCGCCACGGCCCCGACGGCGATGTATACATCCAGCTCGTAAGTGGCATTGATGAGCGCCAGCAGCTGCTCTTTCCAGGCGCCTGCCACGAGGTAACGCAGGCGTGAAGCCTGTGAAAGCGACAGCCCGTTATCCGCCGGCATATCCAGGAAAGCAGCGGCCTGCGGATGGCGCAGCACCTGCCCCGCCTTTTGCGCCCAGGAAGCCCAGGGTGTGCCTTTATGAAGCCCCTCCTGCTCCACGCGGCGCAGCAGCCGGCTGCATTCGCGCAGCATCAGCAGGCAGGCATGCAGGCCTTCCTGCTCGCGTTCGTAGGTTTCATCGCGCGTGAGCGAGGCCATGGTCTTGTTCTTCGCCATCCTGAAGAGCGACAACGCGGTGCTTTGTTCCCTGTTCTCTTCGAGGTAAGCTACCATGGCGGTGATGGCTTCGTTCTCAAACGGAAACTCCGCCGCATGATCGCGGAAATAACGGAACACGCCGCTCCTGGCATTGATGGCTTCCGCGTCCGTCATCGGGCGGAGGAACATCTGGTCCAGCAGCTGCAGCCCGCCTTTGGTGCGTACGCGGTTGAACAGGCTGAATATGGAGCTGCTGTTGTATTTGCCCAGCAGCTGCAGGTCGTCGAGCGTTTGTTTGTCGGCGATAAAACTCATGAGGTTCTCTTTTCTGTTTTTTTCCGGGACAAAATATCCAGGATCCCTTCGTTGTTGATGATCACCATGCCATGCCTGTCTGCCGTGATGCCTTCCTTAAGCTTGTGCGTATACACGGGCCTGCCGTTCTCCAGCAGGGTGGGCAGGTACATGAACCGGATGTTGCCGCATTGCTGCTTCAGCACCTCTCCCGCTTCTATGATATGGGTAGATACTACGAACATGCAGTTGCGCCGCCGCGCAATGGCGGATGTGACGGCAATGGTGGCTTCGTAAGCGTCTTTTACATTCGTGCCGCGGAACAGTTCGTCGAAGATGACGAACAGGTATTTGTCGCGGCTCAGCTCCCGCGCCACGTTCTTGATGCGCAGCACTTCCGCGTAGAAATGGCTGGCGCCCTGGCTGAGGTTATCGGGCAGGTTGATGGTGGTGAAGATACCGTCCCTCACTGCGAACTCCATTTTGGAGGCCGGTACGGGAAAGCCCATATGCCCCAGGTACATCGCGATGCCGAGGGATTTCATGAAGGTGGATTTGCCCGCCATGTTGGCCCCCGTCAGGAAAAGCACATTGCCGTCCGGCGTGATCTCCAGCGAGTTCTTCACCGGCTTTTCCAGGGAAGGGTGCCAGAAGTTTTCCAGCGTCACCGTCTGCTGCTCCCTGGCTACAGCTTTGGGGAAAGCGTATCCCCGCTCCCGCCCTGTTTTTGCAACGGAGAGGTAAACATCGGCCAGGTAAATACGGTCCAGCAACCGGCGCAGCTTGTCCCGCTCGCGGAAGCGCAGCAGCTGGTCGTATGCGGAAAGCGTGGCGAAGGAGAATTTCTGTTTCCCGTTCTCCGCCAGCACAGGCTGGAAGGCGGGCGTTCCGAGCAGCTTCTCCATGGCGGCTATTTCTTCGCTGTAGGGTATGCCGGCCACCTGCTCACGGGTTTCGTTGATGAAGGTGCGTGTTGCCTGCAGGATGCCTGCGAGGCTTGCAACGCCTTTTTCGATGGCTTTGTAAGCGGTATCCGCGGCGATGATCTGGTTGAACTTCCTGGCGAGGTTATCTTCCTGGCGGCTGAGCTGTGTGCGCTCGTCCGTGTCGGACAGGTAATGCTCCGCGGCGTCGAACCAGTGGCTTTCATAGGGGAAACGCACTTCATGCTCGGCGAAATACCGGATCACGGTACTGCGCGAATTGATGGCATGCTCGTCTGACAGCGGGCGGCGGAACATGTCTTCCAGCAGGTCGGAGCCGCCTTTTGTATTCGTGCGGTTAAACAGTGCATAGATGCCATCGTTCCCTCCCTTGCCAAAGAGATGGAGATCGTTGATCGTTTGTTTGTCAGTCATCAGACTCATAACGTTGCTTTTATTTTCTCCGGCGCCTGATGAGCAGGATAGCGCCCGCCAGCAGGATGAAGCCGGGCCATATCCACATCAGGATGGTTTTTGCTGTTTTCGCGCCGTTCTTCTTCATGTGTATCTGGTTGTCCGTAGGCGCGGGGCGGCTTACATCCACGGGCACATTGCCGTAAGACAGCCAGTGGAACATACCGGGGATGAGGGTAAAGTTGGAAGCGCCGTAGCGGCGGATCGGCGGGGTCATGCCCTCGTTGCTGATACAATCCGCATCACCCAGCACCACGATGCGCTGCTCTTTTTTGCCTACCTGGCGGGAAAGGCCCATCATGGTCACAAAAGTGGCCTGCTTCTCGCCGGCGGACGGATCGAGGCTGGCGGAGTCGTTCACGAAGTCGATCGTCTGCAGCTCGTTCCATGTTTTCATCGTATCCCTGCTGGAAATGATGGGGGTGAATTTGAAACCTTTGTCTTCCGCTTTTTCAAGCCCGGCTGCATTCACCATACCTACCCATTGGCCGCGCTGGTCCATGTTGTCGAATATCTGCGCCAGGGCTTTGCCTTCTTTGGTCGGTACGCAGATCACCACGTTGCCCGCTACGTCCAGCTTAGGCTGCACGAGCTGGCCGGGTATGGTTTTGAGGCCGAACTG
>CBFHAF010000592.1:0-3548 GCA_965653435.1 uncultured Chitinophaga sp. | reverse complement strand
CGCCAAAAGAGATGAAGCTGCTGCCGAAGAGCGTGCCGGAAGGGCCTTTGATGGCTTCCACGCGCTCGATGATCACGGGGTTGAGCGGAACGATGGCGCTGGTGGCCATGCCGTTGCGCATGCCGATGGTACCGGCAAAGCCGCGCATGCTGAGGCCCTGGGAACCGCCGGCGGAAAAGTTCGGCACGGCGCCGGAGATGTTGCGGTAAATATCAGTACGCTCGATCACTACCTGCTCTTTCATCACGATCTGGCCCACGGTATGGTATACCTGCGGGTTCTCAAGATTTTTGATCGGCAGGCGGGCGATCTGCTCGCTTTCCTTGGTCACAAATTTATTGGAAACGCCGCCGGTGATGGTAAATTCTTTCAGCTGGGTGCTGGATACCTGCAATTGCAGGCTTACGGCGGCCGTCTGGCCTTTTTCCACCGTCACGTCGTGGCGGAGGGTCTCATATCCAACCAGGGATACTTCCAGCTGGTATTTGCCCGCGGGTACCCGGTTGATGTAAAATTTACCATCTTCGCTGGTAATAGCGTGTTTCCCGGCGCCTTTCACCACTACGGTCACCGCTATTGCCGGCCTGCCTTCGTTCGTCTGTATGGTTCCTTTGATAGATCCGTATTCCGGCTCGTTGTTTCCATTGAGCGCAAAAGCGGCAAGCGGAAGGAGTAGGAACAGGGATTGTATAAGCTTCTTCATCGTTCGTAAATAATTTCCGCAAAGGTTGACATAACGGGAACCGCTTGTTTTAACATTCGGGAAATTCTTTTACGCAAAAGGGAAATTGACCCCAGGATGACAATCAGCTCTTCACCACCCATTCCAGGAAACCCGGCATTACACCCGCCCAGGTGGCCATGTCGTGCCTGCCGCCCTGCACCAGTTCATACCGGATGTGCTTGCCCTGCTCATACCCTTTTTCTTCGAGGAGATGCACGAGGTCTTCGGTATCGTCTACCGCGTCCACCACGCCGTTCACATTGCGGTCAGACTCTTCGTCCTGCGTGCCTGCTTCGAAAAAGAACCGCAGGTCCGGGTGAAAGCGCCCTTCCCGCACCTGGCGGTGCATGATGCGCTGAGGGGGATTATTGTTGGAGCTGCGCCACCAGAGCGAACCGGAGAATACGCCTGCTTTGCGGAACTCGTTCGGGTTGTTCCATACGATATCCAGCGCGGAAAGGCCGCCCATGGAAAAACCTGCAAACGTTTTATCCGGGAAATGCCGGTGATAACGGCTTTCCAGGAAAGGCAGCAGCTCTTTCACGATAAAGCGCGTGTAAAGCGCCGCTTTACAGCCGCGCCCCTGGTAATCTATATGCCGGGCTGTGCCGTATTCCTGCATGCGCTGCGGGCCCGCATGCACGGCCACTACCCAGAGGGAAGGATGGCTGGTGTCCTGCAAATGTTCGAGCATGGCCGGAAAGCCCAGCTGATCGAGGTCCTGCCCGTCGTTCATCAGCAGCAGGTGCGGCGTATCTTTCGTATTGCCGGGCAGATATACGTCGAAAGTGACCTCCCTTTGGAGGAAAAGCGAGTATTGTCCGAAGGATTCTTTTCTGGGAAGCATATGCGGGCAGGTTTCCTTACTAAGTTAAGGAAATACCGCCAGAAATGTTATTTTACAGGACTGAAAGCTGTATTATGAAATTGTTCCATATCCGCATATTGCCTTTTCTATTGCTGTTCCAGCCTGCCTTTAGCCAGAAGGCGCCCGCGCCGAAATACGAAGCGGACCGCTCGCTGAAGGCCAATGCGCCGGATGCCGCATATCCCTTCCTGCTGGTGACGGACCTGACCATCCCGGGCTGCAAACCCGGCGCTGAATTGTCTGAAACGCAGGCCTCCATTGCGGATGCCGCCGGCACCCAGCTGCGGCTGCTGGTAGCCAGCATACACGCCGGCGCCGTTTTACAGGATTGCCGCCGCACGGATTATTACTACGTAAAAGATACGGCAGACATGCGGACGGTGATGGAAACCTTTTACCAGGACAACTTTTCCGGCTACCAGCGCAGCATCGCCATCCGGCCCGACCCTGCCTGGAAAGCATACCTGGACACCCTGCTGCCCGCCGCCAGGTAGTTCCCTCCCGCCCTTCAAATAATTCCCTGTACCACCTTTGAGAACCCGCAAATTTTCATGAAATTCGTAACATATCCTTCGCCGTACAGGCGCGTATCCATAAAACCCGAGCCTTTGACTGAAAACTTCCATACCTGGCAATCCCCACACCTGGGCCGCGAACTCGGGATGCTGGTATTCGGCGACGCCGGTTACCCGCTGATCCTGTTCCCCACGTCCATGGGCCGTTATTACGAAGGGAAAGACAGGGGGCTGATAGACGCCGTGGCCTGGTTCGTCAGGAACGGAAGGGTAAAGATCTACTGCCCGGACGGGATAGATACACACAGCTGGTACAACAAAACGATACACCCCGCCGAACGCGCACACAACCACACCTTGTACGACGCCGCCATCCTCAACGAGGTATTGCCCCGGATCGAAGCCGAAACAGGCCATAGCCGCGTAGCCGTGGCAGGCTGCAGCTTTGGCGGCTACCATGCGGCCAACTTCGCCTTCAGGCATCCCGAAAAAGTGGCCTACCTGTTCTCCATGAGCGGCCTGTTAGACATCCGGAGCAGAACGGACGGGCATTACGACGATAATATCTACTTCAACAATCCCATGGACTACATGCCCGATAATGCACACCCCGACCTCTGGCGGATGGGCATTGTGCTGGGCGCCGCCGAACGGGACGTTACCCGCGGGCAGAACGAGCAGTTTTCAGGAATCCTTCAGACTAAATCCATTCAGCACTGGCTGGACGTAAGGCCCGATATGGAGCACGACTGGCCTGCGTGGAGGCAGATGCTGCCGCACTATTTGTCTTTATTAAAGTACTGAGCGTGAAAAAGATCGGGATCCTTTACGGGCAGGAGAACACGTTTCCGCAGGCTTTTATAGCCCGTGTGAACCGTTACTGCGGCGCGGACCTCCTGGCGGAGCCCGTACAGATCAGCAAAGCATTGCAGGGCGGCCCGCCGGAATATGCCGTGGTGATAGACCGCATTTCGCATGATGTGCCTTTTTACCGCGCCTGGCTGAAGAACGCAGCATTGCAGGGCACCGCCGTGATCAACAACCCTTTCTGGTGGAGCGCAGACGAAAAGTTCTTCAACAACGCCATCGCTTTGCATACAGGCGTGCCCGTGCCCGCCACCGCGCTGCTGCCCAGCTTCGAGCTGCCGGACGATACCACCGGCAACAGCTTCCGCAACCTGAGCTACCCGATGGACTGGGAGGCCATTTTTGCTGAGACCGGTTTCCCCGCCTACATGAAACCCTTTGCCGGCGGCGGCTGGAAACATGTATACCGCGTTAAGGACCGGGAAGCGTTTTTCGGGCTCCATGCGCAAACGGGGCGGCATGTGATGCTGTTGCAGCAGGAGATCGTTTTCCAATCTTATTTCCGCTGCTACTGCATCGGCGGCAAACACGTGCATATTATGCCCTACGAGCCCCGCAATGAGCCGGACAAGCG
>CBFHAF010000591.1:0-3559 GCA_965653435.1 uncultured Chitinophaga sp. | reverse complement strand
GCCGGAGGTGCGCACGGAATCCAGCTGCACGGTGCGCATCTGCACCTGGAGAGTGTCCATCAGCGTGTATTGCACGTTTCCCCCGTCAATTACGTTATCATACGAAAATCCGCTCTTGTCACATGCGGAAAGGCAGGCCATAACGGCCAGTACACTTAACCGCTTCATTAAGCAATGGTTTGTAAGTTGCATAGCTGCGCAATGATAATCAGCTTAGCCAGCCCGGGGCGGCGGTAATATGCAGGCGCTGGCTTTTTACCGGTCAATCCCGGTTATTTCCCGGCGAGTGGTGTTTTAAGGCGAATAAAGGCGGTTTGCAGGCAAAGCGGTAAAACGGCAGGGTTGGCAGACGAAAACCGCTTATTCATCCTTAAATGCCCATTGTCCGTCTATTTTAAAGTACCCATAACAGTTCCCCGGATAATTTTGGCCGTGTTAAAAAAACTATTGTATGCAGAAAGCAAGAATTTATTGCTGGATACTCGCGGGCCTGTTGGCCGGGTGCTCCAAAGACCCCGACGATGACGACGAGGTCGGCAACTGGGTGGAATTGTCTGAACTGGCGGGCGACCCGCGGGCTGAGGCCGTGTCGTTCGTGATAGGGGATACCGCTTACCTGGGTACCGGCTTTAACGGGGAAGATTATTTAAGGGACTTCTTTAAGTTCACCCCCCGCAGCGGATGGACGCAGATCGCGGACCTGCCTGCCGAAGCGGACGCCCGCAGCAGCGCTGTGGCCATGGTGATCGGGCAGACCGCCTATGTGGGCACCGGGCAGAACGAGCTTGGTTACCGCCTCAACGACTTCTGGGCCTACACGCCTTCGAAAGGGTATTGGGAGAAAAAGGCGAAGCTCGTCGGCCCCAATCCCGCGCTGGACCTTTCCCGCAAGGATGCCGTAGCATTTGCGGTGAAGGGGAACGGTTACGTGACCACCGGTTACCACGACGGCGCGCTGAAAGACGTATGGAAGTATGTTCCCGGTGAAGACAAATGGTATCCCATGCAATCGTTCGAAGGAACCAAACGGACCGAAGCAGTGGCCTTTGTGATCCAGGACAAGGCTTATGTTGTTACCGGTGTGAACAACAGTGAGAACAAGATCGATTTCTGGATGTACAACGCGGACCAGGACGACTGGGTGCAGCTGCGTGAAATTGCCAACACCAACGACGACGAGGATTATGACGACGATTACGACATCGCCTGCAGCAATGCCGTGGCAATGGTTAAGAACAACAAGGCCTACATCAGCACCGGCACCAAAGGCGGGAATTCTGTGCTTACCTGGGAATACAATCCTGTTACGGATATGTGGACGCAGCTGAGGGAATTTGAAGGCGTGGCAAGAACGGGCGCCGTGGGATTCACACTGAACAATGTACTGTACCTTTCTACCGGCCGCAGCAGCGGCTCCTACTTCGATGATCTTTACAGCTTCGATCCTGAAGCGGAATATAACGAGGACGATTGATATCCAAGCCAACGCAACTTATGAGGAAATCATGTTTATTCGCAGCCATTGTATTGACACTGCTGGCATGCCGCCGGCAGTCAATACTGCGGCTTACCACGGAAAAAACGCAGCATGGATGGGCTTACAGGATCACACAAAAAGGGGAACCGCTCATCTACCAGGAATTCATTCCCGCCATTCCCGGTTACCATCCATTCAAAAGCAGGGACGATGCACAACGGACAGGCCAGCTGGTATTATCCAAACTGAAGAACCGCAGGCTTCCGTCGCTGAGCATCCGGGAGGTGGACAGCCTGCAGCTCACCCGATAACTTTAACACTTGCTTAAGAGTCCCGGCAGCTCTTTTAACACTTGCTTAAGAGTATGTGGAGTAAGTTTATCGCCGATTCACACCTATGATCAGTATCAGGCATATTTTCAGGAACAGGTTAGTGGTGGTGGCCGTTCACGTGGCTGCATGGCTCTGCCTTTTCCTCTTTCCTTTCTTTGTATACCGCATCAGGGTGGAGGATCATTTCTTTTACCTGAAGGAAGCCATCAACACATTGTTTATCATCGGGCTTTTTTACCTGAACATATATGTGCTGATCCCGCGGTTCTTTACCCTGAAACGGATCGGCATCTACATCGGGTTCGTGCTGCTGTCGCTGGTGTTCATCGGTGTGCAGCAGGCGCTGGTGGAGTACCAGTTCGTGAAGAGGATCATAAACATAAAAGCGGGCGCTTTCGGAATGGCGGTAGCTACACCGGGAATGATGCTACCGCCGGGTGAAAGGATGCTGATCAGGGGAGGCGCGATACTGGATGATGCCCCTTCGCTGCATATTGCGAGGGGATGGAGGAAACATGTGATCACCAGCTACCGCAATAGCCGGCCGGTAATAACAACAGTAGGGCTTAGGGATAGCATAAACCCGTCGGATACCGCCGCGATGTCGCAGCCTGCTATGCCGCTGGGTGACAGTATTTTTATCCGGCATTTCTTTTTCCCGGAGATCTTCCGCAAGAGCGCCACTTTCACCCTGCTGATGCTCTTTATGAGCGGGTTCATCAAAATAGGACTGGAATGGTTCAAAAGTGAAAAACAAAGGGAAGAGCTGAAGCTGGCCAACCTGAACGCCGAGCTGAAATTCCTGAAATCGCAGATCAACCCGCATTTCCTGTTCAACAGCCTGAATACGATCTATTCGCTGGCGCACCGCCGCTCGCCGGAAACGGAACATGCGCTCGTGAAGCTGTCCAACATCCTGCGGTATATGATCTACCAGAGCAACGAGGATAAGGTGCAGCTGGGCAGCGAGCTGCGGTACTTACAGGATTACATAGATATACAACGCTTACGCATGACGCGCAATATTCCCGTGGAATTCAGCCAGGAAGGCGATCCGGCGGGATTGGAGATTGCGCCCATGCTGCTGATCCCGTTCGTGGAAAATGCTTTCAAGCATGGGGTCAGCTACAGGGAAGAAGCATTCATCAACATCCGCCTGCACATAGAACCCGGAGGGGTGCTGCACCTCGTGGTGCGCAACCGGCTGTTTAAACAACGTGTGGCGGAGAAAGGGGGAGTTGGATTGAATAATGCACTCAAACGCTTGAGTTTATTATATAATGATGCACATACCATAACTGTCCGCGAGCATGGAGATGAATATATTGCTGACCTTAAAATTGCGTTGAAACATGATGAAGTGCTTAGCGTTGGATGATGAGCCGCTGGCTCTGGAGATCATTGCCGACTTTGCCGCGAAGGCGCCCGTTCCCATGCAGCTGAAAACTTTTGAGAATGCTGCGCTTGCCCTGAAGTACCTGCAGGAGGAAACCGTGGACCTGATCTTCCTTGACATTAAGATGCCGGATATCACCGGCATACAATTCCTGAAATCGCTGAAACATCCGCCGATGGTGATATTCACCACCGCCTATGAAGAGTATGCACTGGACGGGTTTGAGCTGGATGTGGTGGATTACCTGCTGAAGCCGATCCCGTTCGAACGGTTCATGAAAGCGGTGATCCGCGCGCAGGAATACCTGAGCGTGCTGCAGCCCAGAACGGCGGATACCGATTACATTTTCGTAAA
>CBFHAF010000590.1:0-3560 GCA_965653435.1 uncultured Chitinophaga sp. | reverse complement strand
TGGTTGTAAACGTTGGCCAGCGTGCCTTTGTCCTTATAACGGATCTTTACGACAGACTCCATGCCTTCCGGCAGGTGATCGTATTTCACGAAGTTGAGGCCGCCTACTTTCATTTCGCTGCGGTTCAGCTCGGTTTCGCCGCCCAGCACTACGGTATTGGTTTCCGGGATGATCTCGGTCACGAACACGGGCCTGCCCAGCGCGATATCCAGCCCTTTGCGCTGGCCGATGGTGTAGAAGGGGTATCCTTTATGTTTGCCTACGATGGTGCCATCCGCCAGCACGAAGTTGCCGCCGTTCACTCTTTCTTCCAGCCCGTCCACTTTACGTTTCAGGAAGCCGCGGTAATCGTTGTCCGGCACGAAGCAGATCTCGTAGCTTTCAGCCTTTTTCGCCAGTTCGGGGTAACCGAAGTCCAGCGCCATCTGGCGGATCTCGGTTTTGCGGTAGCCGCCGAGGGGCAGCAGGGTGCGTTTCACCACGTCCTGGTCCAGCCCCCAGAGCACGTAACTCTGGTCTTTGGTTTCATCCACGCCTTTGCTGATCACGCCACGGCCGTTTTCCATGCGGAGCTTGGCGTAGTGGCCGGTGGCAATGAACTCGCAGTCCATCGCATCGGCCCGCTTCATGAGGGCGCGCCATTTTATATGGGTATTGCACAGCACGCATGGGTTGGGCGTGCGGCCCGCGATATATTCGTCCACGAAATTATTGATGACAAAATCCCCGAATTCGTCCCTTATATCCAGAATAAAGTGCGGGAAGCCGTGATGCACGGCGGCAGCGCGGGCGTCGTTGAAAGAATCCAGGTTGCAGCAGCCGGTCTCCTTCTTGGAAGGACCGGCGGAGGCGTAATCCCAGGTCTTCATGGTGATGCCCACCACTTCATATCCCTGCTCATGCAGCATCAGGGCAGTGACCGTACTGTCAATACCCCCGCTCATGGCTACCAGCACTTTTCCATGCTTGCTCATCTGATATTATTTAAACCCTGTCGGTAAGGCCCCGGTAACGAAGGCCCGGCGTTCCAGGATCGTATTAATTAAGACCGCAAAATTACTGAAATCCCGTCAAAGTGTGGGTACCTGCTTATAGATACTGCCGATGGGGCTATAGCTGAAGGAGTTAGACAAATATAAAAAAATCTAAATAAGGACGATTTACAACGATTGATATGCACACTTTGTATAAAATCTTTAGCATTTTGTCAAAAAATTGGAATGCTAATTATATATTTATTGGAAATTAGCTATGTTATTTAATAAAACATCTATGCATGCTTCCCAGACTGAATAAGCAACACGTTATGAACAACCCCCAGTGGGGCATTACACCTGACTATCTGCAATTTCCTGAAAAAGTCCTGCAATTCGGTACCGGTGTGCTTTTGCGCGGCCTGGTAGATTTCCTGGTCGATAAGGCGAACAAACAGAACATCTTCAAAGGCCGCATCGTAGTGGTAAAATCCACCGACGGCGATGCCGGCGCGTTCGATACGCAGGACGGACTTTTCACTACGCATATCAAGGGTATTTCCCAGGGACAGCCTGTGGATCAACACCTTATAAACGCTTCTATCAGCCGTGTTTTGCAATCGAATGCAGAATGGGAGGCGATACTTGAAGCCGCTTCACAGCCGAGCCTGGAAGTGATCGTGTCTAATACTACCGAAGTGGGCATCCAGTACGTGGAAGAAGATGTGGCCGCCGGCGTGCCGGCATCTTTCCCAGGCAAGCTGCTCGCCATCCTGCATGAACGTTACCGCCGCAAGCTGCCCGGTTTCGTTATCATTCCCACCGAACTGATCGTGGACAACGGGAAGATCCTCAAAGAGATCGTTATCAGGCTGGCGGAATACAATAAAATGCCGGAAGGCTTCATCCAGTGGATAGAGCAGGGCAACCGTTTCTGTAATTCGCTGGTGGACCGTATTGTGCCTGGCAGGCCGAAAACCCTGGCGGAGAGCTGGGAAAAAGCGGGTTATGAAGACGAGCTCTGGATAGAAGCCGAACCTTTCCTGCTCTGGGCCATAGAGGGCGACGCGGGCGTTGCCCAGAAGCTGTCTTTCCACCAGGCTGACGACCGCATGCTCATTGCGCCCAGCATTACCCCGTACCGCGAGCAGAAACTGCGCCTGCTGAACGGCAGCCATACGGCCGCGGTAACGATTGGTTACCTCTCCGGGCTGAATACAGTATACGAATGCATGCAGGACGCCTATATGCGCCGTTTCTTCGAAACCGTGGTGCTGGATGAGATACTGCCCACGCTCGGCAACCTGGGCCCCCAGGCCGCCGTTTTCGCCAAAGACGTGCTGGACCGTTTCGCCAATCCTTACATCGAACATAAGCTCATCAGCATCACCTTCCAGCAAAGCTCGAAAATGAATGCCCGCAACGTGCAGACCCTGCTCCGTTACCGCGACGCCAAAGGCCTGCTGCCGGAAATGATGATGCTGGGTTTTGCCAGCACCCTGCTGTTCCTTAAACCTGCTAAAGAGGAGAACGGGAAGTTCCAGGGGCAGCGTAAAGATGCTTTTTATGATATTACGGACGATAACGCAGCGATTTTTGCCGCCTACTGGCAATCAGTTACCAAAGCAGGTTACCCGGAAGTGTCCGCCATGGTGAGAGACATCTGTGCAGACGGGCGCCTGTGGCAAACGGACCTCAATAAGCTGCCCGGTTTTGCCGATACCGTTGCTGATCACCTCCTGGGGATGATGCAGAACGGCGTGAAGGAGTACATCACCCATCATTCAAAGGTTCTTTAAGCACACGTTCATGAAAGCATTTCTGTCAGAAGACTTTATACTGCAAACCGATACCGCCCGTAAATTATATTTCGATTACGCGAAAGACATGCCCGTGATAGATTATCACAACCATCTTCCGCCCGATGAAATTGCGTCCAACCGCAGCTTCAGCACCATCACGGAAGCCTGGCTCAAGGGCGATCACTATAAATGGAGGGCCATGCGCGCCAATGGCGTGAATGAAGACCTGATTACCGGCAATGCGGACGACTTCACCAAGTTCAAAGTATGGGCCGAAACCGTGCCTTATACCATGCGCAACCCGCTCTATCACTGGACGCACATGGAGCTGAAGAACCCCTTCGGCGTTACCGGGCTGCTGAACGGCGGCAGCGCGGCCAAGGTCTACGAAACCTGCAACGCGCAGCTGCCCCGGCTCACCACGCAAACACTGCTTCAGCATTTTAATGTGGATGCATTGTGCACTACAGACGATCCCGCTGATCCGCTGGACCATCATATCGCCATCCGCAAGCAGGGCTTCAAAGTGAAGGTGCTGCCCACTTTCAGGCCAGACAAGGCCATGGCGGTGGAAGACCCTGCAGCGTTCAACGCCTATATGCAAAAGCTGGGCGCCGCCGCCGGCATTGAAATTAAAAGTTACCAGACCCTGCTGGACGCTTTAAAAAAACGGCACGACTATTTCCATGAGAACGGCGGCCGTTTATCCGACCACGGGCTGAACTATTTTGTATACGCGGACTTTACAGAAGCGAAGCTGGAAGAGGTTTTCAAAAGCCTTGCA
>CBFHAF010000589.1:0-3576 GCA_965653435.1 uncultured Chitinophaga sp. | reverse complement strand
GCTGAAAAAACAGCGGAAGGTTTCGTACTGACGGCCACTTCCGGCGAACGCATCACCGCGAGAAGGATCATCATTGCTACCGGCGTGAAAGACGGGATGCCGGCCATTTCCGGCATGCAGGAGCTTTGGGGCAATGCCGTGTTCCACTGCCCGTATTGCCACGGCTGGGAAGTGAAAGGCGAACCGGTGGCCATTATTTCGAACGGTGACAATGCCTTGCATTATGCCATGCTGGTGTCTAAGCTGAACAAAGACCTGGTGTTCCTTACCAACGGCCCGTCCACCTTAAACGCGGAGCAAACGGAGAAGCTGAAGCGCAAGGGATTTTCCATCATCGAAACGCCGATAGCGTCGTTGCAAAAAGAAGGTGAGGGTATCCGTATCTCCTTTACCGACGGCAGTTCTATCCTGAAAAAAGCGGCGTATTACCGCTCCGAAAAACTGCATTTCAGGAACGAGCTGGCACAGCAGCTGGGCTGCCAGCTTTCAGATGCAGGCGCTGTTACCGTAGGGCCGATGTATGAAACCAGCGTTCCCGGTGTGTTTGCGGCGGGAGATATCAGTCATGACGGGCTGCACCAGGTATCGGTGGCTGCTTCCGGCGGGCATACTGCGGCAGCTGCATGCAATGCCCAGCTTTGCGCGGAAGATTTTGAAGCGGAAGCTTAGGCCCCGTTCGCTACTTTATAAATATCCTTTACTTCCAGTACTTTTTTGCCGTAACCATGCAGCGCCACCTTGATCATAGCCTGCCCGAGCTCTGCCAGGGTACCGGCGAATGAAGGAAAAACCGCGCGGAAGAAGGGGAACATCCAGCTCATGTATTTGTAATAAGGTTTCGTGTTCCGCAAACCTTTGGTGGGATGCAGGTAACCCGGGCGGAACGCATACACCTGCCTGAAAGGAAGCCGCATCAGGTCATTTTCCGTTTTACCCTTAACCCTTGCCCACATGGCCATGCCGCGCTCGCTGCTGTCTGTTCCAGAACCGGAAATATAACAGAACGCCATTTCGGGGCTCGCCTTGCACATCACTTCGGCGGCATGCAGGGTAAGCGTATGTGTCAGCTTGTAATAGGTCACTTCATCTTTACCGATGGCGCTTACGCCGAGGCAGAAGAAACAGGCGTTGTAACCGGCCAGCTGCGGGGCAAGCGGCGCGAGATTGTAAAAATCTTCGTGAATGATCTCCTTCAGCTTTGGATGGCTGAAGCCGGAGGGTTTACGGTTGACGATAAGCACGGTCTCCACTGCCGGGTGCTGCAGGCATTCATGAAGCACCCCTTCTCCCACCATCCCGGTAACACCGGTAATGATCACTCTGATTTTATCAGGCATATGCTGCTTGTTTGTGGACGGAAATTATAACTTTTTTTCCGCAACAATCAGCGCTCAGGCTTCCGCCGCTTCCATGCGCCCTATAGCCCGGCGGCATACCAGCAGCACCACCAGTGCCAGCACAGCGGCGGCCGTCATTACCAAAGCCAGTGGCAGGGCGCTGTTCGCTTCATCAAGACTTACAAACACAGAAGCGAGCGCGCCAATACCCATCTGTAAAGCGCCCATCAGCGAAGAAGCGCTGCCTGCATTCCTTTCAAACGGCGCAAGAGACAATGCGGCAGTATTGGGGTTCACAAAACCGAGGCAGCACAACAGCACGAACAATACCACCAGCGTGCCCCAGAGGCTCAGCCAGCCGTTCATAACGCCGACCACAAAAAACAATCCCACCAGGGATTGAACGCCCAGCGCCACCGGCAATATCTGTTCGCTGGTGAACTTCCGCAGCGCCAGGGTATTCACCTGGCTGGACCCGATAAAACCTACGGACAGCGCGGCGAATATCCAGCCGAAAGTTTCTTTGCTGACGTGATGCACATCCATAAATACTTTCGGCGAAGCGGACACATAGGCGAACAATGCCGAGAATGCAATGGCGCCGGTGAGCGTGTAAGTATAGAACTGCGGCACCGTCGCCACCTGCCAGAAGTTGCGGATGATGGGCGCAGGCTTGAGGGACATCGTTGTATCCGGCTTATAACTTTCAGGCAGCCAGAAGATACTGGCCAGCAGCATCAGTATGCCCATTACCGTGAGGATGATGAATACGGCATGCCAGCCGAAAGCAACGGTTACATAACCGCCCACCGTAGGCGCTACCATCGGCGAGGCGCCCACTACCAGCATGAGCAGGGCAAACACTTTCGCATTCTCGTTCACAGGGAAGATGTCGCGCACCATTGCCATGGCGGCCACAGTGGCGGCACAGCTGCCGACAGCCTGGAAGAAGCGCAGGATAATGAAATGATCTATATGCTGCGTCAGCACACAGCCGATGGAGGCCAGAATATACACCAGCAGGCCGATGTAAAGCGGCTTTTTGCGGCCGAACCGGTCCAGCAGCGGCCCATACAGCAACTGCCCGGCGGAAATGCCGATAAAATAACTGGATAACGTAAGCCCCACGCTGGATACATCCGTATGGAGATCTTCAGCAATGGCGCCGAAGCCGGGCAGGTACATGTCTATCGTAAAAGGGCCGAGTGCAGTAAGGCTTCCGAGTATCAGGATGAGAAAAAAATAGGTCGAACGTTTCAAAGCCGGAAATTTCCGCAAAGATCAGCAGAATATCCGGCTTTGAAACATAGAATTAATTGATCACAGTATAATTACGGCTGTTGCCGCAGGATGCCGTACTCCAGCCCGCGTATCTCCGCCAGCCCCTTCAAACGCCCGATGGCGCTGTATCCGGGATAGGTTTGTTTTTGAAGGTCGTCCAGCATCTGGTGACCATGATCGGGGCGCATGGGCAGGGAAATATTCCTCCCCTGCATCACCCGCGTGAGCTCTGCTACTACTGCATACATATCTACATTACCATCCAGGTGGTCCGCTTCATAGAAATTGCCGTTCTGATCGCGGCGGATATTGCGGAGGTGGATGAAGTGGATATGATCGCCGTGGCGGCGGATGATGCCCGGCAGATCGTTGTCTGCCCGTACGCCCAGCGACCCTGTGCAATAACACAAACCATTCGCTGGCGAAGGTGCCGCCTGAAGGATCGCCTCCAGGTCCGCTTCGGTGCTTACGATGCGGGGCAGGCCCAGCAAGGGATACGGCGGATCGTCCGGGTGAATGGCCAGGCTGAGGCCCAGGGATTCCGCAACAGGCACTACCTCACGCAGGAAACTAAAAAGATGTTCACGCAGCTGCTTTGCATCGATGTGAGCGTATTTACCGAGCGCGGCGAGAACGGCTTCCGGCGTAAACCGGTCGTCGCTGCCGGGCAGGCCCAGCAATGCGTTATGGAAGAGCGTTTCTTTTTCCGCATCGCTCATTTCGTGCAGGCGTTGCCGTGCGGCGGCAATCTCTTCTGCCGTATAATCTTTTTCAGCACCGGGCCTTTTGAGCAGGTAAAGGTCGAAGGCGATGAAAGCATTGCGTTCATAATACAGGGCGCGGCTGCCGTCGGGCATTACATAAGCAATGTCCGTCCGCATCCAGTCCATCACCGGCATAAAATTGTACGTGATCACGGTAATGCCGCATTTGGCGAGGTTCTGCAGGCTTATTTTGT
>CBFHAF010000588.1:0-3582 GCA_965653435.1 uncultured Chitinophaga sp. | reverse complement strand
ATTACAATTCCCTTGCTGCGTTGATGATGATCTCCGTTACCTTGCCAGGCATGGAGACCATTGGTATATGGCTTGATTTCAGTTCGGTCTTTTTTGCGTTGATCATTTTAGCTTCGGCCCTTGCGAGGTCCAGCGGAACCATCTGGTCGTCCGTGCCGATGATGAACCAGGAAGGCCTGGTTTTCCATGCGGCCGTAGTGATCCTGGTAACGGTGGCTTTCGCCGCCCAGGGCGTTTGCGTGGAAACCAGCACCTGCCTTTCTTTGGCCGGGAGGTCCTGCGCGAAATGCTCATGAATGCCTTTGGGGGAGAGGCTCAGGAAACCGGATGCATCCTGCCGGAATTCCGCGCTGCCGGGCGCCGGCGGGAATGCCTGGGTTACATCCACCACGGATTGCCCGTCGTTCGGAACGAGGGCGCAAACATACACGAGGCCGGTAACTTTGGGGTCGTTGCCGGCTTCCGTAATAACCATTCCGCCGTAGGAATGCCCCACGAGCAGAACAGGCCCGTCCATTAAAGCGATGGCCCTTTTAGTGGCGGCCACGTCTTCCTCGAAAGAAGTGAGGGGGTTTTGCACGGCGATAATGTTCATCCCGCTGGCATGCAGGCCGGGAATGACCTTGGACCAGCTGGAGCCGTCGGCGAAGGCGCCATGGACCAATACGATGTTCTTTACTCCTTTGGGGGCGGGGGTGGTTTGTGCACCGGCGGAACCGGGTGTGGCGGCAGCTGCTGTTAAGACCGTTGCGGCAACGATGTGTTTGATGACAGACATTGTTTTTTGTTTTAAAAGTTTGGAAAAAGGGGAATCACTTGCATGCAGAAGCTTTCGATGTTTGCGCTCTTCTCATGTTCTTCGTGCCATCTCCTGTTCTGCGGGATAATTGCAAGCGGCAAGCCATTGGTTAAATAGCTGATAATCAAGTGCAGGCGTATGATGTGCGGGTTTTTTTTAACGGTATTTCGCGGATTGGCGGGCTGCGGGGCGGAATATCGGGGTGATGGCTCCTGTTCTTTGCAAAGTTTCCTGAAACAAAAGAGGCTTCCGCCCGGGAAACCTCTTGTATGTTCTCAACTTTACCTGGGAAACCGAGTCCCGCCATAGGGATAATTTTTTCACTATCCCCCGCTTCAGCTCCGGGTACTATCTTTGGAACAAAATTTTGCCGATGTACCAGAAGAAAATACCCGAATTGCTGGATTGCGGACTGGCCGTGGCCGTTAAAGTCATAGGCGGTAAATGGAAAGCCTGGATCATTGATTGCGTCAGGCGCGGGGTGAGGCGGCCGAGCGCCATTCACCGGGAAATGCATGAAGTAAACCCGAGGATCATCAACCTGCACCTGAAGGAGCTGGAAGAGTTCGGGATCATATACAAGCGCGTGTATGCAGAGGTGCCTGCCCGTGTGGAGTACTGGTTCACCGCGGTAGGGGAAAGCGTACTGCCGGTTGTGGACGTGCTGGAAGAATGGGGCAACACGCACAAGGAATATATTCACCGCAACAATGCTGAATACGAGGCGGGATCCTGCCAGTTCCTTCCGGAGCCGCAGCATTTTTAAGCTGCGGCTTTACGGGAAGATGAACGCCGCTACGCGGTCTTTCTCAGCACTTTGATGATCGCCGCATGTTCTTCCCCGCCGTAACCGGCGTTGATAGCGCGCTGGAAAATACCGGCGGCAAATTGCGGCAGCTCTTTGCTGATGCCTGCTTCTTCCGCCTGCTGCACCAGCAGATGAAGATCGTGCCCCGTTGTGTTGATCGTGCTTTCCGGATCGCTGAAGCGGTTGTGCTGTATCACTTCTCCCATATGCTTCGATTCGGTGGCCAGTATGGGTGAAATGTTCTGGATCAGGCTGCCGAACTCATCCGCCCGGAAACCTTCCTTTTCACAGATCAGCGCGCCGTGGCAGAAGCCTATCCAGTTGCCCGCGAGGTAAGCAAGCACAGCGGCGAACAGCACTGCGGATGCGCCGGGTTCACCGCCGAGGTAATTGACCGTGCCGGCCAGGGCGCTGAACGCCGTTTCATGCCGGCTGAATATCTCATTATCGCCGCAGACCGTAATAGTGGCTTCGCCGGTGCCTATCTGCCGCGGCCATGCGAGAATATCGCCGTTAAGGCAATTGGCGCCATGCTGTTTTGCCCATGCATCCAGCGCACGGGCTTCGTTCGGCGTGCCGGTGCTCAGCTGCAACAGCGTACGGCCGCGCAGTGAGCCCGCAACATCTTCCTGCGCGAATATTTTTTCTGAGGCTTTATAATCGGATACGCATACCACCACTAAAGGGCTGGCTTCGACAGCCGCTTTAACACCGGCTGCAACAACGGCGCCTTTTTCTGCAAGGGGAGCCGCCTTTGCAGTGTTCCTGTTCCATACCGTCACCTCAAATCCTTTTGCCAGCAATGCGTTGGCCAGCGCGCTTCCCATAGTGCCAAGACCTATCACGGTCACTTTTCCGCCATGTTCATTTTTTGTTCCTGTCATCGTCTTTGTTTTTACTTGTTCTGATAATGGCTGCAAATTAGTGAGCATGGTTCCATTCATCAATACGGGATAAAAGATTCAGGTGGGGGATAAATTTATCAGTGCCTTCGTGCAGGCACGTGCATCCCTGTGTTCTAGGATCTGGCTCCCCACCCGGTGATGAAAATCATCGTCTTCATCATTCACCGTCATTCATATTATTCCGGATATGGCGCAAATTCGTGCCATAAAAGCATCCGTACAGGTGTTGAACGGGTGCGGGTGCAACACACTTCATGCAATTTTCACAAATATGATATCCTCTTCCCGAAATATCACTTCATCTCTGAAATACATACAGGCAGTCGTATTCTGCGCGGTTGCCCTTTATTTCGGGAAAACGCTCTTTATTCCCCTGTTTATGGGGCTGCTCATTGCAATGATCATGTACCCTGCGGCAAAGAGCCTGGAAAAAAGAGGCATGGCCCGCACGTTATCTGTTACCGTATGCATTACGATCGTAGTGGTGCTTTTTATGGCGCTGATAGGATTGCTTTACTGGCAAATGCGCACATTCGTGCAGGACTGGCCGCTGGTGGCCGGTAAAATAGAAGCTTCTTTCAGGCAGATGCAAACCTGGCTGGAGAGCAACTTCGGGCTGACCATGGCCGTGCAGGACGGCTGGTTGCATAGCCAGGCCGGTAATCTGACCGGCATGCTGGGGTCCGCCATCACAGGCACCCTGAACGTTACCGCGAACGCCTTGTTCATACTTTTTATGACGCCGGTGTTTGCCGCGCTTTTCCTTTATCACCGGCAATTGTTCGTCCGGTTCCTCCGGCAGTTCGTTGGCCCGGGGTATGAGGCCAGGCTGGAGCAGATACTCGGCCAGGTGATCGATACTTATTTTAATTACATCAAGGGAATGATCATCGTATACCTGATCGTTGGCATCCTCAATACCCTGGGCCTGCTGGCCCTGGGTATCCCGCATGCCCTGCTGTTCGGGATGCTTACCGCGGTTATGACCATCATCCCTTACCTGGGGATCATTATCAGCGCGCTCCTGCCCATATCCGCCGCATGGGCGGCGCATGAATCCATCTGGTACC
>CBFHAF010000587.1:0-3584 GCA_965653435.1 uncultured Chitinophaga sp. | reverse complement strand
TCTATAAGGCCAAAAAAGCGGATGCGGACAGCGCTTCTGCAGCCCTTGCCGCGCTGGCCCTGCGGCAGCAGGCCCTGCGCGCAGAACTTGCGAAGGTAGACAGTACCGTGGCCGCAGACATCACCGGCCTGCAACGCGGACGGCTGAACGGCATGGCTTCCAGGCTGGAAGCGCTGGGCCGCATCACCGCCGCCAGCCAGCCTATCCGCTGGGCCAACTGGTTCATCATGCTGCTGTTCATTGCCATAGAAACCGCGCCTGTTTTCGTAAAGCTTATTTCCCCCCGGGGGCCTTACGACGACCTGCAGGACCAGCACGAATTCACCTTCGCCATGCACCGGAAGGAAAAAAAAGCCATCCTGCAAATGGAAACGGAGGAAAGGATCGCCCGGAAAGAAGCGGAAAGGGCTTCCGGGAAAACGGAAAAGCCTTCCGGCGAAGGAAGGGCCGCATTCTCCTGAAAGGGATGCGGATGCCAGGCTCCCATTAAAAGCGGGAATTATCCGCTGGTCTTATACCATAAGATTTTTAAGATAAGCCAATGTTGACCATTTAAAGCCGTCCAGTATGAGCAAAGGGGCTTTGCGCAGGAAGGGTGATGAACAAAAGCCGTCATTGGAAGAGACTGCTTCATCGCGCCCGACACAATTCCCCCGCTGCTTCTCGCAATGACGGGCCTTTTTCCTTAATGGCAGGTATCACCGTTTTAAGTGCGAACACGCACATATGCCCGGTTTTTCATATACCAATCTTCCCTCCCACAGCGGGTTTACATGGCTACTAATACTGGATTAGCAAAAAGTTACCTGAAGGGGCCGTTAAGCGGAAAACCAGGGATAGCAGGGGGAGAGGTGGAGATGAGGTGGACATGGGGTGGACTTGATCTGGGTTTAAATAGCATCAGAAACCCCAAGAATCCTTTATTGTAGCGGATTCGCAGGCAACTCCGGCCTGCTGCACCCTTAACCCGGTCCTGATGACCGGCCCATTTTCTATCACCGCCTGCAAAGCCGCTAAAAAAAATTCACCGGCGTTTATGGAATCAGCGTAAAAACCACATCCTGCCCATAAATCTCCGGTATGAAAACACTGTTATACCTATCTGCGCTCGTCATCATTACTAACGCTACCGCCCAAACGAAAAAGATCACCGTTCCTTCAGGCGTCCAGAACGTCACTGTTTTTTTGCAGGGCGCGCAGATCACCCGCAGCGCAACGGCCACTATCCCTGCGGGCACCAGCACGCTGGTATTTCCCGGCATTTCGCCTGAACTGGAAGAAAAAAGCATCCAGGTGCAGGGAAAGGGCGCTTTCACCATCCTCTCCGTATCCCGCGAAAGGAATTACATGAACACCCAGCGCCCGCAGGAAGAAATAAAAAAATTGCAGGAGCAGCTGGATGTGCTCGAAGAAAAGCTGCAGCGCGAAAAAAATAAAGAATCCGTGTTCAGGCAGGAAGAGGAAATGCTCAAAAAGAACCAGGACCTGCGGGGCGCCAATACCGGCCTTAAAACGGCGGACCTGAAGGAAGCGCTGGACTTCCAGCGCAGCCGCCTTACCGAAGTGCTGGACCAGCAGCTGGCCATAAAAGCCAATATCCGCCGGCTGGAAGACTACATCCGGCAGAACATGCAGCAGCGCGCCGCCCTGCTGGAAACGAAAGACACCTCCACTACGGACCTCCTCGTAACCGTTTCTTCCAAAGAGAACATCAGCGGCAGGCTCACCCTCCGGTACCTCGTGAAGAACGCCGGCTGGTACCCCACCTATGAGCTGCGCGTTGAAAATATCAGCCGGCCGATGGAACTGGCCTACAAAGCCAATGTGTTCCAGCAATGCGGCGAGGATTGGAAGAACGTCAAGCTCAGCCTCTCCAGCGGCAACCCCTCCGAGAACGGGCAGAAACCCGAAATGAACGCCTGGTACCTGCGCACTTTCAGCAATATGCAGGAACTTACCCGCGCCCGTTACGCATCGCCCCTGAAGGATAACAGCCGGGCTACCGGCCGCGTGACGGACGGCTCCGGCACCCCCATTATCGGCGCCACTATCCGCATACCCAACCGCACCATCGGCACCAGCACCAACGAAAAAGGCGAGTTCAGCCTGCAGCTGCCGCCCGGCGCCACTTCGCTGGACGTGTCCTACATCGGTTACAGAAGTCAGGAGGTAACGCTGGGCAGCAATTTCATGAACATTGTGCTGATGGAAGATGCCAAATCGCTGGACGAAGTAGTGGTGGTGGGTTACGGCGTTTCACAGAAAAAAGCGCTCACAGGCTCGCTCGCAGGCATGGTTCCCGGTATCCGAATACGCGGCGTGAGCTCGGATAAACAACGTGAAGACATCCCGCTGGATGTATCCGCCAGCTTCCATACCACCAGCGTCAACTTCGATATTGCGGTGCCTTACAGCATCCCTTCGGACGGGAAGCCGTATGCAGTGTCCGTCAGCCAAACAGCCGTGGCCACCAGCTACCAATACCACGCAGCGCCCAAGCTGGACCCCGCCGCATACCTCGTGGCCGGCATTACGGACTGGGAGCAGCTGAACCTGCTGGAAGGGGAAGCCAGTATTTATTTCGAAGGCACCTATCTCGGCAAATCGTTGCTCAACCTGCAAAGCGCTTCAGATACTTTGTATGTGTCGCTCGGCAGAGATAAGAACATCGTGATCAACCGCAAGCTGCAGAAGGAATATTCAAAGAACCAGTTCTTCGCCAGCAACCAGACGGCGGTACGCAACTGGGAGATCAGCGTGCGGAACAACAAGCAGGAAACGGTGCGCATCCTGGTGGAAGACCAGGTGCCTATGCCCGCGCAGAATGAAGTGGAAGTAAGCAGGGTATCTTATGCCGGCGCCAGCATGGACCCCGTGTCGCAGCTGGTCACCTGGAGCCTGGAGATCCCCGTGAAGGAAGAAAAGAAGATGCAGCTCCAGTACACGGTGAAATACCCGAAAGGCAAGCTTGTCAATCTCGATTAAGTGTTCATATACCCCAAGATGTAGCTCATGCTTTTTACAGCGCCTCCCGGTCCCGGGAGGCATTTTTTTGTTATAACGCGCAAGTTTGCGTACATTAAACATACTATGCAGGTACATATCAAAACAATCCACGGAACCAGCGCCGCGGCAGGATGGGCGGGGCCACGCAGCGTTGTGATAGATCGCACTCCCAGGGCCGGCGGGCTTGGCATCGGCTTCAGCGGCGAAGAACTTTTCATGATGGCCATCGGGGCCAGCCTCTGCAACGACCTTTACAGGGAAGCCGCCGCCAGGGGAATTGAGATCGCCCATGTTGAAATTATCGTGAATGGCGACTGGAGCGGCGAGCCCGCCCTGGCGAAAAACATCCGGTACGACATCCGGCTGGAATCTCCCGCCCCGCGCAAGGATGTGGAAGACCTCATCAGGCATACGGACCAGGTGGCGGAAATACCTTATTCGCTCAGAACGGGCACGCAGGTAAAGCTGAACACGATAGACGTGGTGAAACAAGGCGTCTGAACCGGCCGTAATATTTAACATTTTCCCGCCCCGGCATTCATTGGCAGGCCGCGCATTATTCCCTATCTTGTATCATC
>CBFHAF010000586.1:0-3589 GCA_965653435.1 uncultured Chitinophaga sp. | reverse complement strand
GTGTGTGCGCTGATTCATGCCGATCATGTCCGTGGAGAAGGCTCCGTTATTATTGATGTCCGTTTTATGATTGGGCATGAGGTCGAACTTAAGGATGCCGTTGAGGTTGCCGGGTTTTGTTTTCTCCACCACGCGCAGCAGCAGTTCGTACCGTGTGGGATCGTACCCTTCCGGCTGCGTGATGGGGATCATATTGTCCGGCTGGTTGCTGAGGCATATCCGGAAATTATAGGCCTGCACTTTTTTATCGCCTGCGCCCTGTTCCGCCATCGGTTCCGCGCTGATGCCCCACAGCAGCCCGCTTTCAGGTTTGCCGGGCACTTTGTATGGATCGACGCCTTCGGGGAACTGGTGTTTGTTGCGCAGCTGCACGCCGTTGTAGGTCTCGTTGTATTGCGCATTGGCTTCACGGCCAACGGTATACGAAACACCTGCTTTGGCCATGAGATCGCCTTCATAGGTGCAGTCTATGAACATCTTCGCACGGATCACGGAATGTTTGGCCTCACCGCCCGCGGAAGGCTCAAGCCGGATCTCGGTGATCCTGCCGCTGGTTTTCTGCGCGCCTGCAAGGCGGTGCTGGTACAGCACTTCCACGCCCGCTTCGCGGATGTATTCCTGGAAAGTGCGCTCGGCTACGCCGGGCTCAAATATCCATTGCTCAAATTTTCCATAATGCGTGCCGATGCGGCGGTAGAAATCGCGGGAGATGCCGGTGATCGCGTATTTGTTCCCGATATCGGTATACCCCAGGCCGCCCGAAGTGAGGCCGCCGAGGCGTTTGCCCGGTTCAATGAGCAAAACGGTCTTGTTCAGTTTCTTCGCGGTGTAAGCGGCAATCACGCCGGCGGAGGAACCGCCGTACACGCAAATGTCCACTTCCCGCACGGATTGCGCGGAAACCCCGGCGGAAATGCCCGCCAGGCATAGAATTAATAACAATCTTAGTTTCATCATGCTTGTAAGTTTTAGTAACCGGGATTCTGGTCTTTTACCGGGTCTATTGCTTTGTTGTAGTTGTATTCGATGGTGGGTATCGGCCACAGCAGGTGCTTTTGCTGCACGGTTTTGCCTTTCACGGCCTGGATCACCTGCGCGGCAATGCCGAGGCGTTTCAGGTCCGGCCAGCGTTTGGCTTCGGAACAGTTTTCATAACCTCTCTCCTTCACAACCAGGTCAATGAAAGCCTGTTTGGAGCTGTAGTCCGCCAGCTTAAAATCCACCGTGGGATCGGCTGTCAGCGGGTCTTTCCCGTAAGCCCTGCGGCGCACCATGTTCAGCTTTTCCATAGCGTCTGCATTGGGGGCTCCGCCCGCCTGGGCCACGCATTCGGCGTAAAACATCAGCACATCGGCATAGCGGTACATGGGATAATCGTTTCCGCCGCTGGTGGTAGTGGTCTTGTCGCTGAACTTGCGGTTGAGGACCGTGGTGGGCCCCAGGCCGAAAGTTTGCGGATACCAGTTAAAAGTATAACGCAAATCGTTTTTATCCCAGTTTTTGATAAAACTATTCTGCTCCGAATCGCTGTAAAAGGTATAAAAACCGCCCGGAGGATAATAACCCGTGCCGGGATAATGCGCGTATTGGGGATATGCAAACCCCTGTCCGGCAGGCGTCCTGGAATATTTGACGTAAAATATCTCTTCCGGCGACGACTGTACGTCCGGCCCGAACAATTTGTCGAAATCTTCAGCCACTGTTACTTTTACCAGGGAGAACTTATTGGAGTTGATCACTTCCAGCGCCTTATCCCTGGCGTCGCTGTAACGGTAAAGGTTCATCAGCACATCCACCAGCACGGTTTTGGCTGCCAGCTTGTTAGGCGTGCCGCTCAGGCGGGGCGCATCGGGCAGGTTCTGCTCCGCAAACTGCAGGTCGGCCAGGATGAAGGCATACACTTCTTCTTTCGTGTTCCTTTTCAGGTCAATGGAATCCATATTAAATTCCGTGCGGATAGGCACACCGGCCCAGTTGCGGACAAGATAAAAATACCAGAGCCCCCGCATGAAACGGGCTTCGGCGATGTAACGTTGTTTTTCCGCGTCGGACAGCTGGGCGCCGCCGGGCGTTTTCTGGATCACGATATTGGCGTTGCGGATGGCCTGGTAAAAGGTTGCCCACATATCGCCCACGCGGGTGATATTCGTATTGTCCAGCCCGATGTAATCGTTCAGCGGCGCGTGGCTGCCACGGCCGTACATGTATTCCGTATAGATCTCCATCTGGCACTCATACAGCGCGCCCAGGTTGCCGCTGCCGCGTACTGGCTGATAGATGGCATTCAGCCCCGCCTCCACTTCGGCCGGGGTATTGTAAAAGAGCTCCGCCGCAATGGACTTCGGTTTCTCTTCCAGCATTTTCGTACAGGAAACCAGCAGCAGGCAGGAAAATATGATGAGCAATGACTGTTTCATTCTATAATGATTAGCGTAAAGAAAAATGGTTTAGAACCCGCAACGGATGCCGAATGTCACTGATTTATTGGTCGGGTAGGTGGCATAGTCGATACCCTGGGTGATGGAATTGGATCCGCCGTAGGCATTGATCTCAGGATCGTACCAGGAATACTTGGTAAAGGTGATCAGGTTCTGCCCGCTGGCATACACCTGCGCGCTCTTGAACCATTTCCAGCCCCAGTTGCCCGTAGGCAGGTTGTAGGCCAGCTGGATGTTCTTAAAACGCAGGTAGCTGCCGTCTTCCACGAAACGGGTGCTGATATTGCCCGCCAGGTTGCGCGTGATCTTGGGATATTTGGCGTTGGGGTTCTCCGGCGTCCAGTGGTTCTCATACACTTCGCGGGGAAGGTTCAGGCCCATGCCCAGGTCCAGCGTGGCAGCCTTGTTCAGGTTAAAGATGTCGTTGCCCTGGCTGCCCTGGATAAATACGGTGAGCTCGAAACCTTTCCAGGTGGTAACGGAGTTGAGGCCATAGATGAAGTCGGGATTGGGATCGCCGATATAGGTCTTGTCCGCCGCGCTGATGGCGCCGTCCTTCGAAATATCCTCATACATGAGGTTGCCGTTGGCGGTATATCCGATCTCTTTATAACCGTAGAAAATGCCCAGGGGCTGGCCTTCGCGCAGCAGGTTGATATAATCGTTCAGCGAGCCGGTGTAGAGGGTGCGTCCGAAGATGTCCTGCCCGTTGTACAGTTTCAGCACCTTGTTGCGGTTGAAGGCGATATTGCCCGCCAGCGTCCAGTTCACTTCTCTTTTCAGCACATCCGCTTCCAGGTTAAGCTCCAGGCCGGTGTTCTGGATCTCGCCCACGTTCTGCACGGTATTGCGGTAGCCCATGGAAGCGGGCAGCTGCACATTGTTCAGCAGGTTCGTGGTTTTTTTCCGGTAGAAGTCGGCGGTAAAGCGGAGGCCGTTGTTCAGGAAAGCAATGTCCATCCCCACGTCGAACTGGCGGGTGGTTTCCCAGCGCAGGTCGCCTGGCAGCGTGGTGCCCGGGGCAAAAGCGGTGTACAATGCATCGCCGAATATGGTGTTGGACGACGACAGCTGGTTCATCGTCTGGTACGGGCTCACCGCGGTGCTGCCCGTGCCGCCGTAGCTGGCTCTCAGTTTAAGGTCGGAGATCA
>CBFHAF010000585.1:0-3597 GCA_965653435.1 uncultured Chitinophaga sp. | reverse complement strand
GTATGCTCTTCGCTATCGTAAGGCTCGTTCACGGCGTAACGGTCACGGTGCTTGATCATCAGCCAGGCATTCTCCTCACGGCCTTTCATTTTCACCAGCGCGAATTCGCCTTTCAGCTTCTTGCCTTTCAGCACCACTTTCAGGTTGCCGGATTTCCATTCCTTCAGCGCCTCCGCGTCGAACGATTTGCCGTTCTGCTCCAGCAGTTCGTAAGTGCCTTTGTCCCACACGTAAACGTACCCCGCGCCATAGTTCCCCGGGGGGATCTCGCCTTCAAAGTCTTTGTAATCGTAGGGATGATCTTCCACTTCCATGGCCAGCCGCTTGTCTTCAGGGTTCAGGCTGGGGCCTTTCGGCACGGCCCAGCTTTTCAACACGCCGTCCATTTCCAGCCGTACGTCGTAATGCAGGCGGGTAGCATGGTGCCGCTGCACCACGAAAATATGTTCCTTCCCTTTGGCGGCCTTGCCGGGCTTTGGCTCGGAGGTCTGCTTAAAATCCCTTTTCTCGTTATATTTCTGCAGGCTCATGATGCGCGTTTTTTACTGCCGGCACCCAGGCTGGCTTTCAGCTGATCAAACAGGTCGGTGCTCTTGGTGCTTACCACCTTCATTTTCTTCACTTTGGCACGTTTGCCGCTGGCTTTGGCTTTGATGATGCGCAGCAGCTCCTGGCGGTATTCATCTTTGTATTGCGATATATCGAAGGGCTCAGAGTATTGCTGCACCAGCTTAACAGCCATATCCAGCTCCTTTTTGGGAATGGTGGTCTTGCCGGGAAGGGAAAGGTCGTCCGCCTCCCGTACTTCTTCGGCAAAGCGGAGGCGGTGCAGCATCAGGTAATTGTCTTTGGCGCGTACGATGGCCAGGTGCTCCTGCGAGCGCAGCACGAAGAGCGCCACGCCTACCTTGCCGGTCTTTTCCAGCGTGGCCCGCAGCAGCTCATAAGCTTTGGCGCCGCTTTTATCCGGCGCAATGAAGTACGGCGACTCGAAGTACACCGCATCTATTTCGTTGGTGGCGGTGAAGGTAGTGATCTCTATGACCTTGCTCTTCTTAGGGCTGGCGTCCTCAAAATCATCATCGTCGAGCACTACGTATTCGTCGTTGTAGTTATAGGCCTTCACGATATTTTCCCATGCCACTTCCTTGCCGGTCTTTTCATTGACCCTTTGGAAGCGGATGCGGGAATGGTCTTTTTTATCCAGCATATCGAGGTCCAGGCGGCTCTCCTGGACGGCGCTGTACAGCTTCACCGGGATGTTCACCAGCCCGAAGCCTATGCTGCCTGTCCATATTGATCTCATGGGAGACGGTTTTCCCTTTCTACAACAATGATTATACCATGGGGGCTAAAAAATAAGCCGCCCCGGGAACGGAACGGCCGTGTTTTCTTTAATATGCATAACTATTGGGGGGAATACATTCTTTGAGTAAATACGGTGTTAATAATTTCTGAAAATATCCAGCCAACAATCAGGCCAGATTCTATGGCATAGCTTTTGGCATTTTCAACAGTATAACAAACCCGAAAATTATGGAAACACCCACACCAAATAAACCCGGCGAAATGACGACCCTTTCACAGATCATGGCTAAGCTTCATTCAAAGGGTTACGACAATGAATTCAAGGTAAGCGATCACGGCAGAATGCAGTCTCCTGACGGAGATCATATCTATAACCCGGAAGATCTCAAGATCATCAAGACCTACCGTTTCGAGGGCGAATCAGACCCATCGGATAACTCCGTATTGTACCTCCTGGAAGACCAGGAAGGCCATAAAGGCTATGTACTGGATGCTTATGGCATGTATTCCTCGCACGACGAAGCCGGTTTTGATGAATTCCTGAAGAAGATACCTGTTGAAGACAGGGAAGAGCAGGTTATCTTCGGCGGACTGTGATGAATGAGGGTATAAAAAGAATAGAGACGCACCTTTCCGGTCGTCTCTATTCTTTTTGCGCGTTGTCCTTCAGAATCCGCAACAGTAGCTTTTCATCCACATCTTTTTGCAGGTATTTCCCCAGTTTTTTTTCTTCGTAAAGGGTGAGCAGGCAGGGGTGAACGTAGTATTTTTTACACACTGCGCGGGTATTCCCCAGTTTCGCCGCCACATTATCGATCACTTCAACGATCTGCCGCTTGCATGCCGCCTGCGATTCGAAGGGGCCGCAGGCTGCCAGCAGGTGAAGCGCCTCGAGGGTGCCGGCCCAGGTGCGCAGGTCTTTGCAGGTGAATTCTTCGTCCGTGATGTTTTTCAGGTAATCGTTCAGCTCGCCGGAATCGAGACTTTTCACCTCGCCGTTTTCGTAATACTGGAATAGTTCCTGGCCGGGAATATCTCGCACTTTTTTCAGCAGCCTCGCCAGCGACGCATGCCGCAGGGAGATCTTCTGTTCCACCCCCTTTTTCCCTTTGAAGCGGAAGAAGGCTTCGTTGCCGTTTATTTTCACATGACGATTATGCAGGGTGGTGAGGCCGTAGGAGTTATACTTCTTCTCATATTCGGCATTGCCCACGCGCATGAGCGTTTCCTCCATGATACGCAGGGCGATGGCGCACCCGCGTTGTTTATCCAGCTGCTTCCTGCGAAGGTCTTTTTTAACCTGCGCCCGGATGCGCGGCAGCATTTTGCCGAACTGCAGCAGGCGGTTGTATTTGGTCTGGTTGCGCATGGCCGCCCAGCGGTTATGGTAGCGGTATTGCCGGCGGCCCAGCGCGTCGGTGCCGGTGGCCTGCAGGTGGCCGTTGGCGTAGGGGCATATCCATACGTTTTCCCAGGCGGGTGGCAGCACCAGCTTTTTGATGCGGTCCAGCGTTTCTTCGTCGGTGATCTTTTTGCCCGAGGTGTCCAGGTAAAAAAAGCCGCCGCCACTGCGCACACGGGTATAACCGGGCCTGCCCGGCGAAACGTATCGCAGGCGGGCTGCCTGGGCCATGGCAGCGGGATCGTTAGCCGTTAACAATTTCTCCTCCATTGGGGTGCAGTATTTGGCCGGTGATATACGCCGCATCATCCGATGCCAGGAAAACATAGCTGGTAGCCACTTCCACGGGCTGACCGGCTCTTTTCAGCGGCACGTCGCTGCCGAATTCGGCCACATGCGAAGCGGGGAACGTGGCGGGAATAAGCGGGGTCCAGATGGGGCCGGGCGCAACCCCGTTCACCCTGATGCCTTTATCGGCCAGCATGGAGGAAAGGGAACGGGTGAAGGATACGATGGCTCCTTTGGTGGCGGAATAGTCCACCAGGTGCCCGCTGCCGCGGTAAGCGGTAACGGAAGTGGTGTTGATGATGCAGCTGCCTTTCCGCATATGCGGCAGGGCAAAACGCACCATGTAGAAATGCGCGAAAATATTCACGGAGAAAGTACGTTGCAGCTGCTCGGTGGTGATATCCGCAAATTTTTTCTGCGGGAACTGAACGGCGGCGTTGTTCACCAGCACGTCCACCCTGCCGAAGCGGTTCACCGTTTTTTTGATGATCCTTTCGCAGTGTTTCTCCCTGCTCACGTCTCCGGCCACCAGCAGCACTTCGCGCCCCAGGGCTTTTACCCGGGCGGCGGTCTCTCCGGCGTCCTGGTCTTCGTCGTAA
>CBFHAF010000584.1:0-3600 GCA_965653435.1 uncultured Chitinophaga sp. | reverse complement strand
CGCGGGCGGTCAATAATTTCATTTTTGGAATTAAACCGGCCTTACCGGCCAACAATAATGCCATACCGGTCAGTGGCGTTTCCCCTAAACAGGGCGTTACGGAAATAAACAGCCCTCCCGTTTTCAGCAATTCATGTGTTCTCGTCAGCACTTTGGGCACATCATCCAGCAAATGGAGCAGATAAACGCCCAGGATCACATCAAAAGCCCCTGCCTTAAGCCCCCCGTCAAATATCGTTGAATGCGTATAGCCAACATTCCGGATATTACGCTCACCGGCTTTATTTTGGGCTATCCTGATCATCTTAGCCGATATGTCAATGCCTTGCACGGCGTTCACATCACCGGCGATCTCGTTGGCCAGTATTCCGGTCGCGCAGCCATGGTCCAACACGTTATCGTCTTTTTGGAGGTACTTTTTTATTTTTTCAAGGATACTGGCCCGTACGCCCGCATCCCTCATTTCCTCCTGGTCGTACCCGTTTGCATTCCTGTCCCAGAATTTCTCCGATTTATTCATATCCCTACCCGTATTATTTTTTTCGAATATACTTCCCTGCATTTAAGGCTGGTTATAACGGGCGTATCATCCCGGTATAACGGTTAACAGTTAATAAAGATATTAAATAACAGCCCTTCCCTTTTTCATGGTTTTCTCCCTACAAAAAAGACGTTATCTTCAAACCCTGCGAAAATACCACCGTTAGTTGTCATAAAACAACGATAAGTGGCGTAATAACAACTAAGAGTGACGGCCGTTTTTACCGGTTCAGGGAATCACCGGGGTATCTTTGCATTGTCAAAACTAAAGACATTTCGTATGCTAAACACAAAGATGATCGGCAACAAAATTGCCGCCGCAAGGAAAAAAACCAATATCTCCCAGGCCCAGCTCGCCGAACGCCTGTTCATCAGTCCCCAGGCAGTCGGAAAATGGGAGCGCGGGGAGTCAATGCCGGATATCACTACTTTTAACAGTCTCGCTGAGATCCTGGGCGTTGACCTTAACTATTTTTCGGAGAACTTCCAGTCTGAAGCCTCAGAGGAAGCATCCGCCGGGCCCGGGGTTAAGCAGGCCGGCGAAACGCCCGCCGGAAAGCAGGATAAAAAGCTGAGCTGGAATATGTCACTCGGCAATTGGCAGGATGCCGATTTCTCCGGGCTGAAGAACCTGCATGAAAAATTCAGCGGCTCCAACATGCAGCGCTGCAAGTTCGCCGGTTCCGACCTGTCTGGGTTGCTGCTGAAAGGCAACAATATCGAGACCTGCGATTTTTCCGGCTCCGACTTCAGCAAAAGCCACATTCAAACCACAAATATAAATAACAGCGTGTTCAAGGACGTTTCGCTGGAAGACACTGAATTTTCAGAAAGCTTTATCACCGGCTGCGATTTCACCAACGCGGACCTTACGGGAGTAGAGGCAAAGTCCGGCGGTTTCGAGAAAAATACCGTTACCAACGCCGTATGGAACCGCACGTCTTTTAAGGCGATGTATATTGCCGACATCCTATTCGAAGGGACAGTGGGCGATTGTTATTTTGAGGACTGCACTTTTAAGAGAGTGACATTCCAGAATACAACGCTTACAAACACGTTCTTTAAAGGCAACAGCCTGAAGCAGATCCGGTTCGTTGACTGCCAGGCGGACCGCATTACCTACGAATTCCTGAAAAACGGGAAGGCGGATGTAACCGGTATCAGCGTGGTATCCCAATAGCGGTTAGCCGGCGCCCTTTTCATAATATCAAACTGGCTGCGGGAGTACGTCCGCAGCCAGTTTTTCTTTTCAGCTTACCGGGGTAAGCTTTATTTATTCTGATCGGGATATGCAAATCCCTTCCCTGTTTCGCACAGGAACCTGAGGCTCCTGAGGAAAAGCGCCCAGTCGTTGCTGCAGGAGGCATATTCAGGCGTATATTCTTTCCATCCGTCATGATGGAATAACACTACCGTTCCTTTTTCATGCGGCTGCAGCTCGAAGGTAATGGTGGTGCCCAGCCAGTCCTCATAACCTTTAATGCAGGTCCACTTCACCCTGCTGGCCGGTTCCAGTTCTTCTACCCTCATTTCTTTAAAATAGTCCGGGCCGAAGGCAAACCTGGCAACGCTTCCTGTTTCGGGCTTCGCAATTGTGTCGGGCGTCCACCAGCCGGCCAGGCCTTCCTGGGTGGTCAGTGCTTCATATACTTTTTGTGCCGGCGCTTTGATCAGCAGCCTGTGAAAGATACTTTTCATGGTCGTTTATTTTTTTGGATCATAATTTTTTACATCAGGCCGCCTTCTCCCCTCCCAGCCCGGTGGAAGCGGGAATGCCTGCGGTGGCGCAGCGCTTCCGCACAGATATAAAACTGAGCCCAAGGGCCGCCAGCAGCAGCAGCACGCTCATCCATACAACGTTGTGCACGCCGTGACTTTTGATGATGATCCCGCCGAGAAAGGCCCCCAGCGCAAAACCGGCGTTCCCGAAAGAGACCATCAGGCTGGTAGCCAGCTCAGGCGCCTCCGGCGCTTCCGCGGAAATATTGGTCTGCGAGATCATGAAGCCGCCGGTATGGATAAATCCCCATACGCCCACAATGGCCGTGATGGGCACGAACAGCCCGCCGAACAGGTATGCCAGCACATGCACTGTAACCAGGGCAACCAGGAAAACACGGGTGGTGAGCAGCACATTTTTGCTCAATGCAACGCCTGCCGCCCAGTTGCCCGCAACGCTGGCTGCGCCAAACAGCAGCAGCAACAGGCTGATCTCCTTGCCGTTCATGGCCGGTACTTTCAGCAGGAACTCCGCCAGGTAACCATAAGTGGCAAACATACCGGCTATCATAATGGTAGTGGCGGCCAGCTGCAGCCACAGCCCGCGGTTGCTTAATATTTTCACCTGGCTGTGCTGCGTATGCCCCTTCGGTACAGGCATGGAAGGAATGAATGCCATCAGCGCGGCCAATGCGGCGAGGTTGATCACGCCGGCGGCCAGGAAAGCCCCCTTCCAGTTCACAAGGTCGGCAATATAAGTGGTGAGCGGTACTCCCAGCACCGTGCCCACGCTGATGCCGCCCATTACCACGGCCACCGCTTTCGGAACGTCTTTAGGCGCCACCTGCCTCGAAGCCGCGGCAATGGCTACCGACCAGAAAACGGGATGCGCCAGGGCAGGTATGATGCGTGCGATCATCAGCACGGTAAAATTGGGAGCAAGGACAGACAGGATATTGGAAAGCACAAATACGAACAGCGCCCCGCTCATCAGCCATTTGCGGTTGATGTTAGCGGTAAGGTATACCATAAACGGGCCAGTCAGGGCAATGGTAAGCGCGAAAGCGCTGAGCAGCCAGCCCGCCGTGTCGATGGAGATCCCGAATTCCCGGGCTATTACAGGCAAAATTCCGATCACGCTGAACTCCGTGGTAATAATGCCAAAACCGCCGAACGCTAAAATAAAAATGGATCTTTTCATGGCTGGATAATTTTAGTGTACCGTTTTATCAATTACAAAGCTATCCCCCAATTCTTACTTTAGTCAGTGGGTAAATGGACTTTATGACGGGGCAATTTGGACAGGGCATCAGCTTCCATCTTTTTTTCAAAAAAGGCCCC
>CBFHAF010000583.1:0-3600 GCA_965653435.1 uncultured Chitinophaga sp. | reverse complement strand
CGACCTTCAGCAGCGGCGGCTATTCCGCCCTCTACGGGCAAGGCCTTTCCAGCGCCCTCATCCTCGAATCCACAGACCTGCCGGAACGCTCCTCCTATTCGCTCGGTATTATGAGCATCGGGGCAAGCGTGGGGGTAGACAAGCTTTCCCCCGAAAAGAAATCAGCCTACGGTTTTGAAGCGGATTACGTAAACCTGAGCCCTTACTTCAAGCTCGTAAAACAGCAGCAGGAACCGGTAGTAGCGCCGCAGAACCTGAACTTCTCCGCCAACTACCGCCTCAAAACATCCAAAAACGGCATGCTGAAGATCTTCTTTACAGGCAGCTGGAACAAATTCGGCTTCCTCGGCGAAAGCCTGGAATATCCCGGAGATAAAGAAGAATTCAGGGTGGATAACAAATACGCCTATACGAACATCAGCTATAAAGAAAGTTTGGGGAATGGCTGGAAGATCCAGCTGGGAACGTCTTACAGCACCAACCGCGATAAGCTGTACATGGACACGATCAGCAAATCGCCCGCGCCCAGCCGTGTAAACGCGCGGCAGGACTTTACACAGCTTCGCGCCGTGCTCAGCAAGAACCTCGGCCAGTTTTCCATGCTGCGTTTCGGCAGCGAGTTCCAGTACGCCGATGAAAGAAGCGCCCTCAACGATATGCATGCGGATTATACAGACAGCTACACCGCCACTTTCGCTGAGGCAGACGTATATTTCACGCCGCGTTTTGTAGGCCGCTTCGGCACCCGCTTTGAATACACTTCCGTGCTGAAAGCCGCGAATATTGCGCCGCGTGCTTCCCTCGCTTACAAGCTGGACGGCAAAAGCCAGGTAGCCTTTGCCTACGGCGAGTTTTACCAGAAACCCGAGCAGCAGTACCTCCGCTTTTTCCGCAACCTCAATTACCAGCGCGCCACGCATTACATTGCCAGCTACCAGCGCGTGACCGAATTCTTCACGTTCCGCACGGAAGTATTCTACAAAAAATATCACGACCTCATGAAGACGGTGCCCTCCTTCAACAATAACGGTACCGGTTATGCGAAAGGCGCTGAGCTGTTCTGGAGGGACCGGAAAAGCTTCAAAAATGTGGATTACTGGATATCCTATTCATACCTCGATACAAAACGCGATTACCTCAATTACCCGTATGAAGTTCAGCCCGACTTTGCGGCGGATCATACCGCCTCGCTCGTGTATAAACATTTCATACCTTCCATACAGCTGAATGTCGGCGCCACCTATTCGTTCGCCACAGGAAGGCCGTATTACAATCCCAACCGCCCGCAGAACGAATTCATGAAAGACCGCACGCGCAGCCTTAACACCCTCGGGCTGAACGTGAACTATCTTACCACTGTGGGTAAAGCCTTTACCGTATTCGTGCTGACGGTAACCAATGTGCTGGGCAACGACCAGGAGTATGGCTTCCGCTATTCGTCCGACGGGCTGCGGAGGAACATGGTAGGCCCCATGGCGCCGCGTTTCTTTTTTGTAGGCATGTTCATGAGCTTCGGCATAGACCGCAGGCAGGAAGTAATAGACAGACAATAAACAGCAACATCTTAAAACCCGAAATATGAAAAGGATCCTTTTTTCTTTAATGGCAGCAGCCGGTACAATTTTTACAGTTCAGGCGCAAAGCGACCAATACCAGGGCGCCATGAAGCAACAGCTGGCCCAGATGAATACAGACAGCGCTTTCACGCCCGTGGGCATGCAGCAACTGGCCAACACGTTCGAACGTATTGCGGAAGCTGAGAAAACACAGTGGCTGCCATATTATTACGCTGCTTATTGCCGTGTGAACGAGGCTTTCTTTACGCAGGATAAAAGCAAGACAGACGAGATCACCGACAAGGCGGAGCTTGCCATCGAAAAGGCGCAGGCGCTGAAAGGCCCCGATTCCGAGATATCCTGCATCCTTTCCCTGATCGCATCCGCCCGCATTGGCGTAGACCCGATGACGCGCGGTATGAAATACGGCCCTTTGTCTGCCGAACTGCTGGAAACCGCGCAGAAACAGAATCCCGAAAATCCCCGCGTGTTCGTGCTGAAAGGCCAGAACCTGCTGTATACGCCTGAAGCGTTCGGCGGCAGCAAAACCAAAGCGAAAGAAATGCTTGAGATCGCGCTGAAAAAGTATGCCACCTTCAAGCCTGAAAGCGACATTGCGCCCAACTGGGGCGAGCCGTATGCGAAAGAGCTGATCAAACAGGTCCAATAATTTTTTATTATTTTACGGGCAGGAAACCAACCTGCCCGTAATTTCTCTTACACCAAACAACTGTTGTGCTGATGGACTTTAAAGAACTGGACCCGGTATTGCATTCCCAGCTGAGACTTGCAGTGATGTCTGTACTGATCAGCGAGCAGGAAGCCGAATTCACCTACCTGAAAGAAAAGACCAATGCCACGGCGGGCAACCTGAGCGTGCAGATCAACAAGCTGAAAGAAGCCGAATATATCGAAGTGATCAAGCAGTTCCGGGACAACTATCCGCAGACCGTTTGCAAGATCACGGCCAGGGGGCAGGCGGCTTTCCAGGCATACGTCAATTCCATCCAGTCTTATTTATACGCCGGCAAAAGAAAGTGAACCTGTTCCATTACTGACAACGGGATGCAGCGCTTCGTGTTAACTTCATCGTCCGCGCAGCGCACATTGTATACCCATAAAGAGACACAGGATGGAACTACTTGAAAAACTTAAAGTGGCGCCCACGGCTGCCATTGTGATGCTTCAGGCGCGCCCGCTCTACACCTCGGGGCTCACCGGCCGCTACTACGCCATGCTCGACTTCGGAGACGTACAGCAGATCTCCGGGGAGATCAGCCAGATGTTCAAACATTTCTCAGAGATCGTCATCTACCGCAAAAAATTCATCCGCTACCTGCTCGATCAATATTTGCAGGATGGCTCGCCGGTGCAGGTGTGCATCATGGGCGCCGGGCTGGACCCGCTGTCGCTCTGGCTGCTGGAGAATTACCGCGGCGCCATCGGCAGCATCTATGAAATAGACAGCGCGCATCTTCAACATAAATCCGCATTATACAACCGGGTTTTACCCGGGCAGTCTCCGATACATTTTATTCAGGCGGATATCACAGATACCCTGCATCTGCTGGATAAGCTCCGGGGTGCGGGGTATTCATCCGAAAAGCCCGCGGTTATTGTGTTTGAAGGGCTGATCCACTACATTACCGACGAGCAGTTCCTCAACACCATGCAGGCTTTCAGAACGCCGAACAAAACGAACGTGGTAATGCTGGATTACCTGCTGCCGGAAGATTATGTTCCGGAGCATACGTTGCCGGCATACAGGGAGCTGATGAAAAAAATAGAAGCTTTTATCGGCGGGAAATTCCAGACCTACAGCCGGCCGCAGGTATTCCGCCTGGCGTCCCTGCTGCACGGTGATATGGCCGCGGTAGATTCCCTGCAGGACATTGAATTCAAGCTGAACGGCCGCAATGAGCTGTTCTATGAAGAAGGGGAGGGTTATATGGAAATGACGACCTTTTACCTGTAGGGTTATACCGCGCCTTTCTCGGATATCAGCTCCGTGTTCTTAAGCGGGTTGCGGGGATTCTCCTCGTAT
>CBFHAF010000582.1:0-3603 GCA_965653435.1 uncultured Chitinophaga sp. | reverse complement strand
AGAACGGGCCTAAAGGTTTGCAGCGACTAATAAAAAGAGACCGCCTCAGGCAGGTGCCGGTGATCATTTACCCCACCTCAAAAGTCCTGGAAGAACACAGGCAGTCGATGGAAGCCGGCGGTGTGGTGCATTTTATGATCAAACCCTCCAGCATGAAAGGAATGCGCAAGGCCGTGGCCAATGTGCTTGCGCACCGTTGGAACCTGGCAGACCAGGGTATTGAATAATCTTCCTCCGCATTCTCCTAATTCCTTAATTTCGCCCAAATTTCCGGACAATGAACTTTTATACAAGGAAGTGGGTGAAGCCCGAGGACCTGAATGCGCACGGCACTTTATTCGGCGGCAGCCTGCTGCGCTGGATCGATGAAGAAGCGGCGATCTATGCCATTATCCAGCTGGGTACAAACGGTTGTGTTACCAAATTCATGTCCGAGATCAATTTTATCAACTCAGCCCGCCAGGGCGATATCGTGGAGCTGGGCATCAAAGCCACGCAGTTCGGGCGCACGTCCATTACGCTCACCTGCGAAGTACGCAACAAGATCACGCAGAAGTCGATCCTCACGATCGACAAGATCGTTTTTGTAAGTGTTGACGAAAAGGGCATTCCCAAGCCCCATGGCAAAACGGAGATAACGTATACGGATGAGCGCCTGCGGGAAACGCCCGGGGAGGTTTAGCTGCATCCGCGTCAGCCGCAGGAAATATTCGAAGGGTCGTTCCAGGAATAATCCACTTCCTGCTTTTGTTTCCGGGCCAAAAACCAGGCTTCGATATCTTTCAGATCGTGCCCGAGCGTGTACACGGCTGCTTTCACTTTTTGAAGCGATACATTGAATTTTACGGCCAATCGCATCAGTTCCTGCATGGGAACGTTGCTGTATTTGTTTTTCCTGGTGTTTTCCATGGCTAACGTGTCATTTTTACCTCCTTGTATCCGCAATTTTGTGCCAGAATTTCCTGCTCCCTGCAAATACCGCCTCCGGCAACGGCTATGGCCGCCGTTTGTGGAATTCCCGCGGCAAAATGGGGATGAGTGGATATAGGAAATATCGAAATATTTGTATTTTGATACGCATTAAAATAAAATTCCAGTTATGAAACTTACCACGCTATTGCTCGTATTGAGCCTGCCGGTGTTTGCCCAAACGGATACCTTGCCGGTGAGCACTACTGTACCTGAACACCCGCGTATCTTATTATTGAAAGGAGAGGAGCCGCAGCTCCGGCAGGCTGTGGCTTCAGACGCTGCATGGCAGAAGATGCACAGCGCCATCGTAGCTGAAAGCGATGCCATATTAAACCTCCCAAACCTGGAACGTAAAGTGGAAGGCCGGCGCCTGCTCGGCGTTTCCAGGGAATGTATCCGCCGTGTATTTTACCTTTCATATGCCTGGCGCACCACCGGCCAGCAGAAATATCTTAACCGTGCCGAATCCGAAATGCTGGGCGTGGCGGCTTTTACAGACTGGAACCCCTCGCATTTCCTGGACGTAGCGGAAATGACGCTGGGCATGGCCATCGGCTACGACTGGCTCTACGGCAAACTTTCAGAAGCTTCGCGCAAAACGATCTCTGAAGCCATCCTCGAAAAAGGCGTAAAGGCCTCGCTGGAAACGAAGAACAACGGATGGTTGCGGGCTTCGCACAACTGGAACCAGGTGTGCAATACCGGCATGATGTACGGCGCGCTGGCCATTTACGAACAGCAGCCCGAACTGGCCCTGCAGATCATCAACCGCGGCATCACCACCATCCAGCTGCCGATGAAGGATTACATGCCGGACGGGGCTTATCCCGAAGGCTACGGCTACTGGGGCTACGGCACCAGCTTCAATGTGTTATTCATCAGCGCGCTGGAAAAGCTTTTTGGGAAAGACTTCGGGCTTTCGGAAAAGCCCGGCTTCCTTAAAACCGCCGCTTACCTCGAAAACATGACAGGCCCTACAGGCTTGCCTTTCAATTACTCGGACGCCGGTAACGGCGGCGGGCTGAACACTGCTATGTTCTGGTTTGCAGGCAAACAAAAAGACCCTTCGCTGCTTTGGGTGGAAAAAAGCTGGATGGAAAGCGGGAAAACACATACCCGCGACCGCCTGCTGCCCACCATCATGCTCTGGAATAACGGCACCCGCCTTTCATCGGTCAGGCCGCCTTCCGCGCTGATGTGGACCGGCGCGGGGAAAAATCCCGTGGCAATGATGCGCACTTCATGGACAGACAAAAACGCCATTTTTGTTGGGATGAAAGGTGGCTCGCCTTCTGTGAACCATGCGCATATGGACGCAGGCTCTTTCGTAATGGAAAGCGACGGCGTGCGCTGGGCGATGGACTTTGGCATGCAGGATTATAATTCCCTCGAATCGAAAGGAGTGAAGATCTGGGGCAGCGCGCAGAATTCACAGCGCTGGGAGGTATTCCGCTACAATAATTTCGTGCATAATACGCTTACCATCAACGGGCACCTGCAGTCTGTGGAAGGTTATGCGCCCATTACCGCTTACAACCGCGGGGAAGACTTCATGCAGGCCACTACAGACATCACTGCGTTGTATAAGGGCGATCTTGAAAAAGCCGTCCGCGGCATCGCCATTGTGAACAAACAATACGTGCTGGTGCGCGATGAAGTGGCTGCGCCGGAAAAAGAAACCCTCATCCGCTGGACCCTGCTCACGCCGGCAGAGGTAAAGATCACGGGCAGCAATACCGTGGAGCTTACAAAGAACGGCAAATCCCTTACACTGAAGGTAGACGCGCCCCTGCCTGTGGAGATGAAAACCTGGAGCACGCAGTCGGACAAAGACTATGACGCGCCGAACAAAGGCACGATCCTCACGGGTTTTGAAATGAAAGTGCCCGCGGGTTTCAAAGGCGCCATCAACGTGTTCCTGCTGCCCCGGAAGGATATACAGCCGGCCGCGGTAAAGGCATTGGCTGAATGGCCATCTTCGAAATAAGTTTCCTGAAACATCCCCGCAATGACGGGCTGGGGAGAATCCTAAACCCTCGCTGCCCTCAACAGGATAGGGAACCTGACGGTATGAAGGGAATCCTTTCCCCATGCGGCTTTCAGGTCGTCCGAAATAAGTTCGACGGGGTCCGTGCGGCGGTCCTGGATGTAATGGTCCACCGCGCTCCAGGTGGAGAGATATCCTTTCAGGTGCTCCAGCGACCATTCTTCGGTGTGCTCAAAATAGGGGGAAGGTAGGGAGGGATACGGGAAAGGGATGGTCATGTAGTTCTCATCGACATATTTTCTTTCACGGTCCCAGTACTGGCCGACGATCTGCACGTAAAGACGCCTTATCACCGTGTCTACCGCCGGCGTGACGTGCAGCAGGCCGTAGCCGGTTACGGCGAGAATGCCGTCCTTTTTCAGCGTGCGGTTCACTTCGTTGTAAAATGCGTCAAAATCGAACCAGTGGATGGCCTGCGCGACGGTCACCAGGTCGAAGGTATGATCAGGGAAATTGGTTTCTTCCGCAGGCTGAACGGAGTATTCGATCTTCGGATCGGGTTTGGCCTGCTCTATTTGCTGGCGGCTGATGTCTGTAGCATACACTTTGTTGAAGTGCTGCGCCAGCCTGGAAGCCACCTGGCC
>CBFHAF010000581.1:0-3605 GCA_965653435.1 uncultured Chitinophaga sp. | reverse complement strand
AGGCGAACATCATGCGCCAGTATTCGCGCTGTTTGGATGTGAGGGCGTTCGCGCTTACGTAATCGCTTAAAAACGGCACTGCGGCCTCCGCCAGGCGGTTCTTGTTGTCGTTCTGGAGCTTCATCATATCCTCGGGCGTAATGCCGCTCATCTGGCTCAGTTGCTCCTGTATGCGCATGCCGCGGAAGAGGTCGTAATACCCGAAAAGATTGTATGGATAAGTGCTGTCTGTAGCCTGCTGGTTGGCGGAGCTCACGAAGCCCTCGGCCGGGTTGTACACATGCGGGTTCTCCGCCTGGGGGATGAAGCCCTGCCAGGCGTAGGTGCTGTCGCTGCCGGGGGTTACGAACTTGCCCTGGTCCTTCCAGCGCAGCGGGTGCTTGCCGTTGTGCCAGATGGCGATGCCGTCTTTTTTGCCGGCGTAAATGAAGTTCTGCCCGGGGCAGCTCCAGTATTTCATGGCCTCGAGGTAATCGCTGTAACCTTTGGCATGGTTCAGCAGGTGCACGGTGCGCAGCTCGTTGCTCTGGTCGTGCGCGGTCCAGCGCATGGCCAGGTAACCTTTGAAGCGGGGATCGGTAAAGGTTTCGTCGTACAGCACGGGGCCCCATACGGTGTAAGCCACGGTATCGTAAAAGCTGGGCTGGCCTTTTATTTTGATCTCTTCCACCCGCAGGTCCGCAGGGCGGTACCGGCCGTTGAAGAGGTATTCTTTTTTGCCGTTGCGGAATTCCATTTTGTAATAATCCAGCACGTCCACGTAACCGTTGGTGAAACCCCAGCCCATATTGTCGTTGAAGCCGATAATGATGCCGGGCGCGCCGGGCAGGCTTACGCCGTACACGTTCATGCCGGGGGTTTTGATCTGCATTTCGTAGAAAAGACTGGGCAGGCTGAGCTCCAGGTGCGGGTCGTTGCAGAGGATGGGATAGCCGTTCTTCGTTTTGCTGCCGGCTACGGCCCAGTTGTTACTGCCTTTGTCGCGGTCCTGCTGTTCGGTGTGGTATTGGAACTCGGCGTTCACCACGCTGTCCGGCGGGGGCACGGCGCGGCGCGTGGGCGCCGGGAAGGGCGTGCCTTTCGGGATGATGGGCGCCATAAAATCCGTAAAATCCGGGTATAGCTGGTTAAAATCTTCCCTGGAGAAATGATTGCGGGCGTTGGTGTAGGGAATATCGTCCGCGGTGGAGGCCAGGTCCGCGCTCATATATTTCACAAGCAGGCCGGTCTTGATATTGGTCCATGGTTCGGGGCTGTACCCCAGCAGCTTGTATTCCAGCGGGTAATTGCGCCTGCGCAGCTCGCTGATGTAAGCGTTGATGCCGGCGGTGTAGCTGTCCAGCTCCATTTTGGTAACGGGGTCCGCCTCGATGCCTTTAACGACCTGCTCGGCGCCGTATACCATGCCTTCGCGGCGTTTGCGGCGGTCGTAGTCCAGCAGCTTGGGGCCGAGTATCTCGCTGAGCCTGCCGCCGGCGGCGTGGGTCTGCAGCTCCATCTGCCAGAGGCGGTTCTTCGCGTGCAGGTAACCCTGGATGAAATATGCGTCGGCTTCCTGTTCGGCGAATACGTGGGCCACCATCCGGTCGTCGAACCATACTTCGGCCTTGCCTTTCAGCTGGGGAAAGACGAGCTGCTCACTGACGGGAGAGCCGACGGGCTCTGCATGTACCCAGAAACCGTGCTGGGGGCTGAAAAGCATACCAAAAGGAGGCGTTGCGCCCCAGCGGTGATTGAGCGCCCAGACGAGCGCAACCGTGAAGATCAATGGGATAATTCTCATAAAGAGTTTTACATGGTTGCCGGTTCGGCCAGGTAGATATCGATGACCTTGTTACCGATGTCATCGTACTTCTGGAAGATCTTTTTCAGCAGTGCGTACAGTTCTTTGTAGTTGGTGAATACAGGTTTACTGATAGGCGCGGGGTCTCCCAGCATGCCCGGCAGCAGGGAAAATGTGCCGCCCACGCGCGTGTCGTTGTCCAGGTCAAAAGCTACCACTACTTCCACGTTACCATCCTTGAGGGAAATGCTCACGCCGGCGCCCAAACCTTTTACAATGCGCGTATCGTCTACGCCTTCTACCTGGTAGAAAGAAGTCTTGGGATCATAATGCGTTTTCTTGAAACCGAACTCCATGATCATATCCTGCGCTTCCGTGATACTATGGTCCGCAAAGGGCTGTGTGGTTTGAAACTCATCGGAAAGTGACCGGTACCAGGATACAAATCCGACTTCTTCTAATACTTTTCTCCAGACTGGGTTCATCTCCATAAAAAATATCTTTAGAAGGTAAGGAAATCCATTGTTAATATACGCCTTTTCAGGAATATGACAATACAATTGCGGCGAGTTGTTCCACTTCCTCTGCCGAATTAAAGCTGTGAAGCACAACCCTTAAGCGCTCCTGCCCTTTCGGCACGGTGGGGTGCAGGATCGCCCGCACGTCCAACCCTTCTTCCTGCAATTGTGCTGCCAATTGTCTCGCCCTTTCATTCCCCGGCGCCATCACTACCTGGATAGGCGTATGGCTGTTGCCGCCCAGGCGTTCGCGGAACAGCTTTATAAGATGGCCCAGGTGCTTCCTTTCGGCGTGCATGTCCGGGAAATAGGCGTATGCGCTTAATATTACCGCTACGGCCTGCGGAGGCAACGCAGTGGTGTATATGAAAGGCCGGCAGAAATTGACGAGGTATTCCCGCAGGAACAGGCTTCCCAGGACGATAGCGCCATGGCAGCCCACGGCCTTGCCGAAGGTATGCACACGGGCAAAACAGCGCTCCGTGAGGCCCAAATGCTGCACCAGGCCTTCTCCCCGCTCTCCCACCACGCCGGTGGCATGCGCCTCGTCTACCACCAGGTATGCATTATGCCGCTCGCAGAGTTCGCAAATGGCCTCCAGGGGGGCCATATCGCCGTCCATGGAGTATACGGACTCCACGGCCACGAATACCCGCCCTTCGGCGTTGGCGAGCTTCTTTTGCAGGTCCGCCAGGTCGTTGTGCAGGAAGGAATACGCCTGCGCGGCAGACAGCCGGATGCCGTCGCGGATGCTGGCGTGGATGAGCTGGTCGTACACCACTACATCGCCTTTTTGCGGCACGCAGGAAAACAGGCCCAGGTTGGCGTCGTAACCGGAATTAAAGATGAGGCCCGCGGGCGCCTGGTGAAACTCGGCCACCAGCTGCTCCGCTTCTTCGATCAGCTCGTAATTGCCCGCCAGCAGGCGCGAGCCGCCGGAGCCATGCACCTGGTCCAATTGTTTCACGATGGCATGCGCGTTCTCCTGGATCTTTTCGCTGCGCGCGAGGCCCAGGTAATCGTTGGAGCAGAAGTCCGTACGCTGCCCGCTCAGCAGCAGCTGGCGGAAAGCGTGCTGCTCCCGGCGTTTGGCGAGGGCCGACTGGAGAAAGTCTTCCTTTTGCATAGTTCAAAACTAAGTATCTTCTGTGTAACTTCGCAGATCAATATCAACACCTGTATGAGCAGTAAAGTTTCGATACTCGGCCTGAAGTTACCCACAGACCCGCGATGGGTGAACCTGGCGGCCATTTCACTGGAAGAAGTGCTGACCGATCACGCATTCTGCGAACAAAAAGCCGCCA